>NZ_QTQJ01000007.1:0-266794 GCF_003853795.1 Burkholderia sp. Bp8991
GCGGTCGCCTGCTGCTCGCGCGACGTCGCCGCGATTTCGGCGACCGACGTCGTCACCTGCAGCGACGACTGCTGCGCGCGCGCGACCAGCTCGGTCAGCTCGTCGGCCATCCGGTTGAAGCCCGTCTCGAGCGTGCCGAATTCATCGCGGCGGCGCAGATCGAGGCGGCGCGTCAGGTTGCCGGTACGCATCACGTCGTGCACCTCGACGAGCCGCGTCATCGGCACGGTGACGGAACGGTACAGCCCGTAGCCCAGCCCCAGCGCGGACAGCAGCACGATCGCCAGCGCGGTCGCGAGCACGACCTCGGTGTCCTGCACGGATTCGCGGATCAGCTTCGCGGACTGGTCGGCGAACTTGCGGTTCTCCTGCACCAGGATATTCGCGTTGCGCACGACCTCGGCCCATGAAGGCTGCACCTTCGCATAGGCGGCGACGGCCTCTTCGCGCGACACGCGGCTCTTCTGCACCGCGTCGTTCAGCAGCGGCAGGTAGCGGTCGAAGGCGCCTCGAAACGTCGCGAAGCGCTGGCGGTCGTCATCGCGGAACGTCGTGTTCTGGTAGTCGACCGACAACGACTCGACCTCCTTGAGCGCCTCGCCGATCTTCGCGAAATCGCGCTGCACGAGTTCGGGATCGGTGTCGACGAACGTCGCCTGCTGCAGCGCCGTGAACGATTCGTTGACCGCGCCGCGCAGCGACGCCGCGAGATAGACGCCGGGCAGCGAATCGCGTTCGATGCTGACGGCTTCGCTGTTGATCGCGCGCAGGCGCTCGTAGGACACGCCGGCCATCACCAGCATCAGCACGAACAGCACGCCGAAGCTGATCAGGATACGGTTGCCGAGCGTCAGCCGGGCGGCGCCGCTCGTCGTGTGCAGGCTTTCATTGGTCGCGCGGGGCGTCACGGTGGCCATGTTCGTTATGGGCTTTCTAAAATCAGCGTTGAAAAAATCCGCGCCCGCCTGCGCGCCGGACGGCGCGCCACGAGCGCATCGGGGTCTGCGGGCAACGCGGCACCGGCGGGCCGCGCCGCGAAATCATCGCTCCGCTTGTGCCGGCAGCCGAAGCGCGACCATGAAGCCGCGCGCCGTATTGCGCATCAGGATCTGGCCGCGATGCCGCGCGGCCGTCGCGCGGACGAACGCAAGCCCGAGGCCGAAGCCGCCGCGCGCCGCGCCATGCGCGGATTCGAGCCGCACGAACGACTCGGTCGCGGCCGTGCGCTGCTCGGGCGCGATGCCGGAGCCGGCGTCCTCGACGCCGATCAGCCAGGCACCGTCATCGTCGCTCAGCGTGCAATGCACGTCCGTACCGGCCGGGCCGTATTTCAGCGCGTTGTCGATCAGGTTCGCGACCGCGCGCGTGAGCATCATGCGGTCGCCCATCGTCACGCACTCGGTGCCGGGCACGTGGGCAACGACCCGGCTGCCGAATCCGGCCGCCTTCTCCCACAGCTGGTCGACCGCGTCGAGCACGATCTCGTTGAGGCTCAGGACCTCGTGCGCGCGGCGTTCCGACTGCGCGCGGGTCAGATGGATGAAGCCGTCGGCGAGCGCGAGCGCGCGCCGGGCGTGGCCGGCAATGCGCTCCATGATCGCCGGCATGTCGCCGTGCTCGGTCCGGTAGACCTCGAGCAGCGCGAGAATCGAGGTCTGCGGCGAGCGCATGTCGTGCGACAGGAAATCCAGTGCTTCGTCGCGCTGCCGCGACATCAGGTACGAATTCGAGTGATAGCGGATGCGCGCGGTCAGCTCCATCGCGTCCGGGAGCTTCACGAGATAGTCGTTCGCGCCGGCGATGAACGCCTCGCGCTTGACGATCGGCTCTTCCTTCGCCGACAGCACGATGATCGGCACGCGTGCGGTGTCGGCGTTCGCGCGCCACGCGCGAACGAGGTCGAGGCCGTCGATGTCCGGCATCACGAGATCCTGCAGGATGACCGTCGGCTTCACGTCGCGCGCGACCGCCATCGCCCGGTGTGCGTCGGTGCACACATGCAGGTCGATATCGTGCTCGCTGCGCAGCGCGCGACGGATCACCTCGCCGACGAACGGCTGATCGTCGACGAGCAGAACCGATAGCCCCGATTCGAGACAATCCGGCGCATTTTCACCGCTGGATTCTTTCATAAATACCGTTTCAAACGCCAAATCTCCAATTGATTCTTTCATAGGAGTTGTTTATCCGACTTGGACGCCATCTTAAAACATGGCGGCAGAGAAATCCGCCTGTGTTGCCGATCTGGCCTGTCGGCATTGCCTCGCGGGGATCCGAACGCCGAATTCACCCCGACGACGGTCGCATTACCTCCGCGCGCTTTCTCTCAATAAAGATAACCGGCTGATTCTAAATGAAATTAGAACACAGCATCTATCTCCTTCCGGTTTAGTTTTGCCAAATATGGTGAGAGAGCGGAATTCAGATAAATCAGATCATTTCCTGACGCGAAAGACGACAACGTTTGCGAAGCCGCCGCCATGAGGTTTGCATGCGCTGCAAGGCCGCCCGTCGAACGTATCGGGACCGGATTTCGATGCGACGGAATGGGGAAGGTGGAGAGGAGAAAAGCGCGCGCCGCCACCGGATCGGCCGCGACGCGGCACGCATCGAACGCCGCCGGCCGGCGCCGGTGGCGCAGCAAGGCGGCCGTGCGCTCACGCCCGACCGCGCGGCCGGTTACCCGCGCGCGTGCTGCGCGGACACTTCCTGCAGGTCGAGATCGCGCTCGACCATGTGCAGCATCTCGTCGTGAATGCGGCCCGTACGATGCAGGCGCAGCAGCTCCGCGCGCCCGGCCTTGATCGCGGCCAGCACGACGTCGTAGTGCGCGACGCGGACCTCCGCCGGATATTCGGGCTCGTTCTTCGCCCGCTCGGTCAGCTCCGCACGATACGTGTATTGCTCCAGCAGGCGCGGATGAATCACGTTGCCGCTGTCGTCGCGCACCAGCGGCTGGATCGCCGCGAGCTGCGCTGCCTCGATATGCGCCCACGTCTGCGGCTCGGTCAGGTGATGCGCGGCGCGCTCTTCGCGTTGCGGCAGGCGCAGCAGCCGGATCAGCGGCCCGATGGTCGTGCCCTGCAGCAGCACGGTGACGAGGATCACCGCGAACGACGCGACCAGGATCACGTCGCGGCCCGGCAGCGCCTCCGGCAACGACAGCGCGATCGCCAGCGTCACGACCCCGCGCATGCCGGCCCAGCTCATGACCGTCGCGGCCTTCCAGTCGGGCGCGCCGCCGCGCCGCACGATCCCGCGCACCGGCCACTTCAGCACCTCGACGGCATAGATCCACACGAAGCGCGATACGATCACGGCCGCCAGCACCGCGAGCACGGCCGGCATCATCGTGGCGAGCACCTGCTCGAAGCCGCCGAGCCGGTGGATCGCGCCGCGCAGCGACAGCCCGATCAGCACGAACACCAGCGCTTCGAGCAGGAACACGATGACCTGCCAGAACGCGGTGCCGCGCGTGCGCACGGCCGCCGAGAACACCTCGTGCTGATGCCAGCCGACGATCATGCCGGTCGTGACCGTCGCGATCACGCCCGACACCTCGGCCATCTCGCCCGCGATGTATGCGATCCAGCCGGCGATCACCGCGACGGTGACCACCAGGTAGTCGTCGTCGAGCAGCTTCAGGAACCACACGACGAGCTTGCCGACCAGGAAGCCGACCACGACGCCGCCGAGCCCGAGTTCCGCGAAACGCACGACCGCGTGCTCGAGGCTGAACGCGCCCGTCAGCGCGGCGGCGACCGCGAAGCGGAACAGCACCAGGCCCGCCGCGTCGTTCAGCAGGCTCTCCCCTTCGAGCAGCACCATCAGACGGCGCGGCAGCGCGACGCGTTCGAGCACCGCCTTCGCGGCCACCGCATCGGGCGGCGACACGATCGCGCCGAGCGCAAAGCACGCGGCCCACGGCAGCGACGGCACGACCCAGTGCACGGCGAAGCCGACCGCGAACGTCGTGAACACCACCGCGCCGATCGCGAGCAGCAGGATGCCGCCCACATTGCGCTTGAACTCTTCCCACACGGTGAAATACGCGCCGTCCATCAGCAGCGGCGGCAGGAACACGAGCAGCACGAGCTCCGGATCGAGGTTGATCGGCGGCAGGCCGGGAATGAACGCGATGCCGATTCCGCCGATCAGCAGCGCGGCCGCTGGCGGCAACCGCAACCGCTTGGCGATGTATTCGAGCGCAACGATCGCGAGGAATGACAACAGAACCAGCTTGAATGCCGAGACGGGGGACATGAATCGACCTCGTGAGGAATGAATGCGCACGCCAGCCGGTGTCGTACCCCGGTTGGCCATTTCGCGCGATTACATCACGATGCGATGCGTGCAGTCGAGCGCGTTCGGCCGGCGCGGCCCGCATTGCCACGACGATGGCGCACGGCGGACATCGCCGCGATCCGTCGGTGTGCGCCGAAACGAAAACGGCACGCGGGCCGGCGCGATGCGCCCGCCCGCGTGCCGTCATGCGGCGCCTCTCGCGCTAGCGGCGCCGCACGACCATCAGGCGCGGCTCGGTCATGTCCTCGATCGCGTAGCGGATCCCTTCGCGGCCGAGCCCCGAATCCTTCACGCCGCCATACGGCATGTTGTCGACGCGGAACGACGGCACGTCGTTGATCACGACGCCGCCCACCTCCAGTTCGTCCCATGCGCGCTGCGCATGCGCGAGCGAATCGGTGAACACGCCCGCCTGCAGGCCGAAGTCGCTGTCGTTGACGCGCGCGAGCGCATCGTCGAAGCGCTCGAACTTCTCGAGGATCGCGACCGGACCGAATGCCTCCTTCCGGTAGAGGTCCTGTTCGCGGCCGACGTTTTCCAGCAGCGTCGCCTCGAACATCGCGCCGTCGACCTTGCCGCCCGCGACGATCTTCGCGCCCGCCGCGACGGCCGCATCCATCCAGCCCGACAGGCGGCGCGATTCGGATTCCGAGATCATCGGGCCGACGAACGTCGACGGATCCTTCGGATCGCCCATCTTCAGCGAACGCGTCTTCGCGACCAGCTTGTCGCGCAGCGCGTCGTACAGGTCCGCATGCACGAGGATCCGCTGCACGCCGATACAGCTCTGGCCCGACTGGTAATACGCGCCGAACGCGAGACGCTCGACCACGTAGTCGAGCTGGTCGCGCTGGTCCGCGTCGACGATCGCCGCCGCGTTGCCGCCGAGCTCCAGCACGACTTTCTTCTTGCCGGCCTTCTCCTTCAGCGCCCAGCCCACGGCGGGCGAGCCCGTAAACGACAGCAGCCTGAAGCGCTCGTCGGTCGTGAACAGGTCCGCGCCGTCGCGATGCGCGGGCAACACCGAGAATGCGCCCTTCGGCAGGTCGGTTTCGGCGAGCACCTCGCCGATGATCAGCGCGCCGATCGGCGTGCGGCTCGCGGGTTTCAGCACGAACGGACAGCCAGCGGCCAGCGCCGGTGCGACCTTGTGCGCGGCGAGGTTCAACGGGAAGTTGAACGGCGAGATGAACGAGCACGGACCGATCGGCACACGCCGCGTATAGCCGGTGTAGCCTTGCGCGCGGGCCGAGATCTCGAGGTTGATCACTTCGCCGTCGATGCGCACCGACTCCTCGGACGCGACGCGGAACGTATCGATCAGCCGCGTCACTTCGCCCTTCGAATCGTTGATCGGCTTGCCGGCCTCGATGCACAGCGCCTCGGCCAGCTCGTCGAAGCGCTCGCGAAAGCGCGCGACACAGTGGTCGAGCACCGCCTGCCGCCTGTAGGCCGGCAACTCGCGCATCGGCTTCGCGGCGTCGACCGCCGCGCCGATGGCCGCATCGATCGCCTTCGCGTCGGCCAGCGCGACGCGTGTCGCGACCTTGCCGCTGAACTTGTCGGTGACTTCGAGATCGGTGTTCGCGTAGACGGCCTCGTTGGCCAGATAGTACGGATAGGTATCCTTCAGCATGGAACGCTCCTTCCGGTGAACGGCGGATTCAGAGTTGCGCCGACAGGCGCTTGATTTCGCGGTTGAGCACGCGCTCGTTGTCCGAATAGTCGATCGGCACGTCGATCACGTGCACGCCCGGCGTCGCGAAGCAGTCGCGCAGCAGCGGCCCGAGATCGTCGGCCGCTTCGACGCGATGCCCGTGCGCGCCGTAGCTCTGCGCATACGACACGAAATCGGGGTTCTTCAGCGTCATCGCGAAATCGGGGAAGTTCATGTTTTCCTGCTTCCAGCGGATCATCCCGAACGCATCGTCGCGCAGGATCATCACGACGATGTCGAGCTTCAGCCGCACGGCCGTTTCGAGTTCCTGCGAATTCATCATGAAGCCGCCGTCGCCGCAGACGGCGATCACCTTGCGCTGCGGATGCACGATCTTCGTCGCGATCGCCGACGGCAGGCCGGCGCCCATCGACGCGAGCGCGTTGTCGAGCAGCAGCGAGTTCGGTTCGTGCGCGCGCCAGTAGCGCGCGAACCAGATCTTGTACATCCCGTTGTCGAGACAGACGATCCCGTCGACCGGCAGCGCGTTGTACAGGTCGTTCACGATCCGCACCGGGTACATCGGGAAGCGCGGATCGTGCTGGCCCTTCTCGAGGTGCGCGTCGAAATGCGCCTTGATCATCTTGAAGCGCTCGAAATCCCAGTGCGATTGCGGCGTCACCGCTTCCTTCATCTGCCACACCGCGTTCGCGATGTCGCCGACCACTTCGATCTGCGGGAAGTAGACGGGATCGACCTGCGCGCCGAGGAAGTTCACGTGGATCACGGTCTTGTCGTCCGTGCGCATGAAGAACGGCGGTTTCTCGATCACGTCGTGGCCGACGTTGATGATGCAGTCCGCGTGCTCGATCGCGCGGTGCACGAAGTCGCCGTCGGACAGCGTCGCGTTGCCGAGCCACAGCGGATGCGTTTCGTCGATCACGCCCTTGCCCATCTGCGTCGTGAAGAACGGGATGCCCGTCTTGTCGACGAATTCGAGCAGCATCTTGCAGGTCGTCTTGCGGTTGCCGCCCGCGCCGATCATCAGCAGCGGGTGACGCGCGGCCTGGATCGCGTCGACCGCGTGCGCGACCGCCTTCTCCTCCGCCACCGGCCGCCGGCTGTAGCTGCGCGGAATCGGCTTGCCGTCGCCCTCCTCGTGCGCGATGTCTTCCGGCAGTTCGAGGTGCGCGGCGCCCGGGCGCTCCTCCTCCGCGCGGCGGAACGCCTCGCGCACCGCCGACGGAATGTTGCCGATCGACACGATCTGCCGCGTGAACTTCGTGAGCGGCTGCATCATGTCGACGACGTCGACGATCTGGAAGTGGCCCTGCTTGCTGGACTTGATCGGCTTCTGCCCGGTGATCATCAGCATCGGCATGCCGCCGAGCTGCGCATACGCGGCGGCCGTCACGAAGTTGGTCGCGCCCGGCCCGAGCGTCGCGAGACACACGCCGGTGCGGCCCGTCAGGCGGCCGTAGGTGGCGGCCATGAACCCGGCCGCCTGCTCGTGCCGGGTCAGCACGAGCTTGATCTTCGAGCGCCGCAGCGATTCGAGCAGATCGAGGTTTTCCTCGCCGGGAATGCCAAACACGTACTCGACGCCTTCGGCTTCCAGCGCCTTCACGAACAGATCCGATGCTTTCATGGGGGACTCTCGGTTGATGCCGCCTGCCCGGCTTACGGGCGCGCGACGTTCAGAACGCGCGCCGGCCTACGGCACGCGGACGCTTTACCTACTGGACACAAACCACGGCACTGCCCGCCGTGCGGAGCAACGTGTGCAACGCATGGCGGCGCCTCCCTGGGCGGGAGGACAAACGGATTCACCCGCGCGCGGCAAGCACGCGCGGGCGGCAAGGACGTTTTTGATTGTAGACGGATTCGCGGAATTCCGACTTCGGCCGAATGGCCGGGTCCGGCCGCGCGAAAGGGTCGGCCTGACGGCCAATTCGACCTCAAGCGGCGCGCGCGGCCCTATCGTTGGGGGCAAGCCAATTTCATTCATCGAACCTGTGAACCATGGTTGACATACCGAGATCCATGCCCTACAGTGCCCCTACGTTCAGTATCCGGACCACCGATGTCTTCGACGCGTGGTTTGCCGGCCTGCAGGATCGCGTCGCCAGGCGGCGCATCCAGGCCCGCATCGACCGCCTGTCGATGGGCAATCCGGGCGACTGGAAATCCGCCGGCTCGCCCGTCGTCGAAATGCGTATCGACCGCGGCCCCGGTTATCGCGTCCACTACGTCAGGCGCGAAACGATATGGGTGATCCTGCTCTGCGGCGGCGACAAGTCGACGCAACAGGCGGACATCCGCGCCGCCCACGCGATGCTCGAGCGGCTCGATCTGGAGTAACCGATGGACAAGATCAAGACCCGGCCGTGGGATTCGGCCGAACACCAGAAGACCGACGACGACATGGCCGACTACTTCGAGGCCTGCCTGCAGGAAGCCGGCGACGACCCGGCCTTCATCGCGCATGCGCTCGGCGTGATCGCCCGCGCGCGCGGCATGTCGCAGGTCGCGCGCGACGCGGGCCTGTCGCGCGAAGGGCTGTACAAGGCGCTGTCGCACGACGGCAATCCGAGCTTCGGCACGATCCTGAAGGTGATCAAGGCGCTCGGCCTGCAACTGCACGGCGCGAAAGCGCACGCGTGATGCGGCGGCACACGATGCCGCGCCACATGCTCGACGCTCGGGGCCGCATCAATGCAGCCACTCCGCGGCCCAGCGCGGCACCAGCGACACCAGATACAGCCCGAGCCCGATCAGCCCGCCGACCAGCGTGCCGTTGATGCGGATGTACTGCAGGTCCTTGCCGATGTTCAGCTCGATCTGCCGCGACATCTCGCGCGCATCCCAGTTGCGCACCGTGTCGCGGATGTGACGCATCAGGAAATCCGCGAAATCCGGCGCCATCTCGTGCACGGCCTTCTCGATGTGCTCGTTCAGCGACGCGCGCAGCGCCGGGCTCTCCGCGAGCCGCGCGCCGAGCCAGCCGCCGAGCGTCGCGGCCTGCCGGTGCAGCGTCGAATCGGGCCGTGCGAGATCGGCCTTCAGCCATGCGCGCAACTGGTCCCACAGATCGCGCACGTAGTCGTTGAACGCGTCACCATCGCGGATGTAGCGCTTGATCTCGTCGCCCTTCGCGATGAACGCCGGGTCGTGCTTCAGCCGCTCGGTCAGCCGCACGACCGTGCGGTCGAAGCGCTGCCGAAGCTCGTGTTCGGGATCGGCCGCCACGCCCTCGAGCACGCGGCTCACCGCGCTCGCCAGCATGCGCGCACCGTTCTCGCCGAACCACTGCGTCGGCATGATCTTCTCGATCTTCGGGTATTGCGTCTTCAGCCATTCGACGATGAAGCCCGCGATCACCTCGCGGTTCTCCTCCTTGTCGAGCACGTCGACCACCTGTTCGATCGCATCGTCGAGCAGCGCCTGGTGGCGGCCGTCCTTCGTCAGCGTGTCGAGGATCGCGCCGGCCGATTGCGACAGGTCGATCCGGTCGATCACCGCGCGGAACGCGTCGTGCACGAACGACTGGATCCGCGCGTCGTCGGTCATGTCGAGCGCGAAGCTCATCAGCTTCGTCACGTAGCCGCCGAGCGCGTCGGTGTTCGCGGGCTCGCCGAGCCATGCGCCGAGCTTCTGCGCGGGATCGTGCTGGCGAATCTGCGCGGCGAGCGCGTCGGGGCCGAGGAATTTCTCGCGCACGAACACCGCGAGGTTGTCGGCGATCTTGTCCTTGTTCTTCGGGATGATTTCGGTGTGGCGCGACACGAACGGAATCGGCACGCGGCGGAACAGCGCGACGACCGCGAACCAGTCGGCGAGCGCGCCGACCATCGCAGCCTCGGCCACCGCCTTGAAGCCGTCGACCCACGGGCCGCGCGGCAGCAGTATCGTCGTGACGAATACCGCGACGGCGGCCAGCAGCAGCCATAGCGCGCGGCGCTTGCTGCGTTTCAGTTCGAGGGCTTTGTCTGTCGTCATGGGCGACCGGTGAAACGGCAATGCCGCTAATATGCACCGATCGCCGGCCCGCGACAAACCCGAGCGCATTGCGCGCGCCGGGAATGTTGTCCCGAACGGGTTTCCTCCTGCGTTTGAGCGATCCGACGCGAACACGGCCGCCCCGGCCGCATTCGCGCGTTGCCTCAGAGAAACGTCTTCAGGTTCACCGCCGGATCGGCAAGCTTCGCCGGATCGGGCACGGCCCCTGCCGCAATCAACCGCCGCGACGCGCCGATGTCGCGCCCCAGGTTCGCCGCGGCCACCGCGACGATCTTCCCGTCGTCGCCCAGCCCGAACACCGTGAACGGCCCGCTCGCGGGATCGCCGCGCACGACGGTCGTCCGTTCGCTGCCGAACAGCCCGAGCATCTGCAGGTTGCAGTCGTACTGATCGGACCACAGCCAGGGCAGCTCGGCATAGGTTTCGTCCGCGCCGAGCAGGTTCGCGGCCGCGACGGCCGGCTGGTTTTCCGCGACCTGCCACGACTCGATCCGTACGTGGCGACCGAGCAGCGGATTGAAGTGCATCGTCACCTCGCCGGCGGCGAAGATCGCGCGATCGGCCGTCCGGCATCCCGCATCGACACGGATCCCGTTGTCGACCTCGAGGCCGGCCGCCTGCGCGAGCTCGACATTGGGCACGACGCCGATCCCGACTACCACGATATCGGCCGGCACGTCGCCGCGATCGGTCTCGACGATCGCGCCGCCGCCCGGGGCGCGGCGAATCGCGCGCGGCAGCGTCGCCATCTGGAAGAGCACGCCGCGCGCGTCATGCAGTTGCCGCGCATACGCGCCGACGACTTCCGGCAACGCACGCTGCAGCAGGCGCGCAGCCGGGTCGATCACCGTCACGTCGCAACCGAGCTGGCGCGCCGCGGCCGCCACTTCGAGGCCGATGAAGCCGCCGCCGAGCACCGCCACGCGACGCCCCGGCGCGAGCTGCGCGCGCAACGCACGCGCGTCGGCCACGGTGCGCACGTAATGCGGGACGACGCCTTCGTCGACCGGCCCGCCGAACGCACGCACGCGCGAACCGGTCGCGAGCACGAGCCGCGTGTACGGCACCGTCGCATCGTTATCGAGCCGCACACGCTGCGCGGCGCGGTCGATCGCGTCGACGCGCGAGCCGAGCCGCAACTCGATGCGCTGCGCGTCGTACCACGCGGCGTCGCGGATGAACGCGCGCTGCTCGCCGCCGTCCGACAGCAGCGCGTCCTTCGACAGCGCGGGCCGGTCGTACGGCAGCTCGCGCTCCGCGCCGATCATCACGATGCGTGCGTCGGCGTCGCGCGCGCGCAGCGCCTCGGCCGTACGCCGCGCCGCGTGGCCGGCGCCGACGATCACGAACGGGTCAGCCGACATTGACTTCCACCTGCCCGTCGACGATCCGGATCGGATAGGTCCGCACCGGCTCGGTGATCGGCGCGCATTTCGGCGCACCCGTGCGAATGTCGATCAGCCCCTGGTGCAGCGGGCATTCGACGCAGCCGTCTTCCACATAGCCTTCGGACAAGCGCGCGTGACCATGCGAACAGAGGTCATGCATCGCGAACAGTTCGTCGCCGATCCGGAACACCGCGATCGGCTTCTGGCCGGCGACGCGTGCCGCCGGTTCGTCTTCGGAGAATTCGTCGAATGTGCCCAGCGAGTGCCATTCGGCGAGGGTTGCTTCGGTCATGTCGTTTCCTTGGCTGTCGGATCGGTCAGATCGGGGTGGCGAGCAGCGTCTGCACGCGCGACGTGTCGTAGATCACGCGCTTGGTCTTGTAGCGCAGCCCGTCGGGCGTGCGCACGACCGTGTCGTAATACTTGCCGGCCTGGTACACGTTCGATTCGCCGTTGCTGCGCGTCTGCACGACCACGTAGTTGCTCTCGGTGTCGATCTCGCCGTCGCGTTCGGCGACGATCGTGAGGCCCGACGTCATGTGCCGGTACGTGTGCTCTTCGAAGATGTTCGCGTGCCGCAGCGACACCACGCGGTCGCGCAGCATCCGCTGGTTCGTGCAGTGGACGATCCCGACCGGCAGCCCGAGATCCGCGTTCTCCTTCGGCACGATCTCGTACGTGCAGTCCTCGGTGAACATCTCCGGCCAGCGTTCGAGCCGGTCGTTGTCAAGGTGGCCGATGTAGCGGTTCTGGAGCATGTAAATCTCGAACCACGTCTTCATGTCTTCCGTCAGGTTTTCCATCGTTCCGCGCTCCCGCTTCAATAGCCCATCAGCTTCTGATAACCGACCCAGAACTTGCGGATCAGGCTTTCGGTGATCACCGTGTCCTGCTGGTCAGGGTTGCCGCGCGACATCTCGATCACCGACGTCGCATCGGCGTCGCGCACCGTGCCGCGCTGCACGAGTTCGGTCGCCTCCGTGTCCTCCATCGAGATGTAGCCGGCCGGCCCGACGAGGTTCGCCTGCTTGATGCGCAGCGCGCGCAGCTCGGGCGTGTCGTCCGCATAGCCGAAGAAGTGGAAGATCAGCTCGAAGTTGTCCGGCCCCTTCGGCAGGATCTGGCGCGCGACCAGCGTGTTGTGGATCTGCTGGATCACGAGCTGCGGGAAGATCGGCTGGATGTGGTTCGTGCAGTCCTCGTCGTATTCCGACACGAGATCGAGGATCGACTCGTCTTCGAGATGGAAACCCTCGTCGAACGAGCGGATGTTCTGCTGCTTGTACGCGGCCGACGTGTCGTCGCCCGTCTTCGTCACCGTGATGATGCTGTGCAGCCCGTGGTTCGCATCGGGAATCGAGCGCGCCTTCATCCCGACGCGGAAGATGTTGAAGGTCGTATGGAACAGGTGCAGCATGCTCGCGTGATACGGATCCTTCACGTTCTCCATGTACAGCTTCCAGTTCGACTTCGAATACTGGCGCGTGCAGCCGAGATACTCGATCGGCTTGTGGAAGATCCGGTCGATCCACGGACGCATCTGCTCGCCCAGGTATTCGGGCAGCGGCGCCACGTCGTCGCTGAAGGTTGCGAACACGAGCCCGCGATAGCTGTCGACGCGCAGCTTGCGCAGCCCGTGCTGCTTCGGGTCGAAGTCGGCCGGCATCCCGGTCATCCCCTTCTGGCCGCGCCGGAACGGCACGCCGAGCAGGTTGCCCTGGTTGTCGAAGCTCCACTGGTGGTAGACGCACGTGTGCGAGCTCGCGTTGCCGCGCGACTTGCGGCAGACCTGCGCGCCGCGATGCGCGCAGCGGTTCACCCAGGCTGACAGCGTGCCGTCCTCGGTGCGCGTGACGACGACCGGCGTGTCGCCGACGAACGTGCTCTTGAAGTCGCCGGCGTTCGGGATTTCCGCTTCCAGCGCGACGAAATTCCAGGTCGGCCCGCGGAAGATGCGTTCCTGCTCGCGATCGTAGACCGCGCGCGAGCTGAACACCTTGTACGGCACGCGCGAACCGTCTTCGTGCGGAAAGCGCACATCGGACGCGTCGTCACGCGTGGCGAATACGACGGGCGATTCTGTCTGCTCCATGTCGGACTCCTTGTGGTTCCGTTTCGTTGATTCCATGGAGCCGATTTTTGAAAAGCTAATATTCGGCGTCTATCCGGAAAGTGCGATTGCGGCGGCGCAATATCCACTTTCGGCGGATTTCTGCGCTAGCATGGCGACACACGCGACCCGGCGCACGATCGCGACCCATTCGTCGGATCGAAGCGCGCGTCTACACCAAGGCCGATGCCCATGTCCCCAACGTCGTTCGAGCCGCTTGCGCTGCGCGCGCACCGGCTGTTCGAATCCCGCGATCTCGACGAGACGCGCGAGCGGATCTCGCGCGTGATGCAGCCGCACGCGCTGCTGCCGAGCGGGCGCGTGCAAGGCGCATCGCATATGGATTTCGTCCGGCTCGGCGGCCTCGGGATCGGCACCATCGCGTTCGGCGACGCGATGCGCGTGCAGGTCGACGCCGTCGACGGCTATTACCTGCTGATGTTCTGCCTGTCCGGGCAGGCGGAAGTCCACGCGATGGGGCGCCGGCTCGGCGTCGACGGGCAGACGGGCGTGCTGTGCGCGCCCGGCGAGCGCTTCGACGCGGTGCTCTCCGCCGACTGCGAGCAGTTCGTGCTGCGCATCGATGCCGCGACCGTCGGCTCGCTGACCGGCGATCCGCGCGCGATGCTCGACCCCGTGCTGCACATCAGCGATGCCGCGCTCGCCGCGTGGCGCCAGCAGCTGATGCTCGTCGCCCGCTCGCCCGAGCTGCTCGAACGTGCGAATGCCAACCCGCGCGTCGCGTCGCAGCTCGAGCACCTGCTGATCGATCTGCTGATCGAAGGCCACCCGCCGTCGGTACCGAGCGCGCGCCTCGATCCCGCGCCGGGGTTCGTGCGGCGCGCGCAGGAGTTCGTGAACGCGCACTACGCGCAACCGCTGCAGCTCGCCGATATCGTCCAGGCCGCCAACGTGCCGGAGCGGACGCTGCGCGACGCCTTCCTGCAGTTCCGCGGGATGAGCCCGATGCAATACCTGCGCGCGACGCGGCTCGAGCATGCGCGGGAGTTGCTGCGCGGGTCGGCGTCCAAGCGACGGATCGCCGATATCGCGCTCGATTGCGGGTTCACGCACCTCGGGCGGTTCGCGATCGCGTACCGGGAGAAATTCGGCGAATCGCCGTCGGAGACGCTCGACGGGATGCGGTAGGCGGGTGCCGGGCTTGTCGGGCTTGTCGGGCTCGGCTGCCTTGCTGCGTTAGCGCCTTAGCGCCTTACCGGCCTGATCGGCTCGCTCCGCGCCTGCATCTACGGCAAATGACATCGCATCGCGATGCCCTCTCCGCATTCGGCGTAGCGTGGTGAAATCGACCGTTAGTTGCAATCGATACGGAAACGGCCGGCCCTACGCCGCCGGCGCGATCATCGCCCGCGCGATCGCGCAGAACGCGGTCGTCGCGGCGCTTTCGCCGTGCAGGCGGCGGCTCATGATGATCGGCGACGTCGCCGTGGGTTCCGGCAGCCGCCGGTAGACGACGCCCTTCACGCGCACGCCTTCCACGCTTTCCGGCACCAGCGACACGCCCACCTGCGCGGCGACGAGCCCAAGCGCCGTCTGCAGTTCGCGCACCTCGTGCACGGCCGCGGGCACGAGCGCGCCGTCGCGCAGCGCGGACAACTGCTGGTCCGCGAAGCTCGGCCGCGGCGTGCTCGGATAGACGATCAGCGTCTCGTTCGCGATGTCCGCGAGCGTCAGCGGCCGGTCCGGATCGGCGAGCGGATGCCCGACCGGCAGCGCCGCGATCAGCTTTTCCTCGATCAGCGCCTCGCGCACGAGCTGGTCGTCGTCGAAGCGCAGGCGGCCGAACCCGACGTCGATCCGTCCGCCCTTCAGCGCGCCGAGTTGCTCGAGCGTGAACATTTCGATCAACGACAGCTCGACGTCCGGCTGCGCCTCGCGAAACGCGCGGATCACGTCCGGCAGCGCGCCATAGAGCGTCGACGGCACGAAGCCGATCACGATCCGCTCCGACAACTGCGCGAGCCGCCGCGTCAGCGGGCCGAGCTCGTCGGCCTGTTCGACGACCCGCGTCGCCTGCGCATAGAACACGCGGCCCGCGTCGGTCAGTTTCAGCGGCCGCGCGCCGCGCTCGAACAGCGGCAGCCCGACCTCGTCCTCGATCGCCTGGAGCTGGCGGCTCAGCGGCGGCTGCGTCATGTGCAGCCGCTCCGCGGCCCGCGTGATGTTCATTTCCTCCGCGACGGCGATGAAGTAGCGGAGCTGGCGCAATTCCATTTCATGCCTCAAAGGTATGGAAGTAGTCGGAAAGAGTGTTGGACGACGCCGGGCGGGAATTCCTACCATGTGCACCAACAGGAGGAATCGCATGATAGCAACTGCCGCCACCATCGAACGCATCGAGACGCTGCTCGTCGACGTGCCGACGATTCGGCCCCACAAACTGTCGGTCGCCACGATGAATTGCCAGACCCTCGTACTGGTCCGCGTTCGATGCACGGACGGTATCGAAGGCGTCGGCGAGGCGACCACGATCGGCGGGCTCGCGTATGGCGAGGAGAGCCCCGAGAGCATCAAGGTCAACATCGACACCTACTTCGCGCCGCTGCTGCAAGGCATGGACGCGACGCGTCCGGGCGCTGCGATGGCGCGTGCGCGCAAGCTGTTCCAGGGCAACCGGTTCGCGAAGTGCGCGCTCGAAACCGCGCTGTTCGATGCGCAGGCGCGCCGCCTCGGCGTGCCGCTGTCCGAGTTGTTCGGCGGCCGCACGACCGACGCGGTCGACGTCGCGTGGACGCTCGCGAGCGGCGACACGCAGCGCGACATCGCGGAAGCCGAGGCGATGCTCGACGCACGCCGCCATCGCGCATTCAAGCTGAAGATCGGCTCGAACGCGGTCGACGACGACGTCGCGCACGTGATCGCGATCAAGCGCGCGCTCGGCGAGCGCGGCGATGTGCGCGTCGACGTGAACCAGGCCTGGACCGAAACCGACGCGATCCGCGCCGGCGCACGACTCGCGGACGCCGGCGTGAGCCTCGTCGAGCAGCCGATCGCCGCAACCAATCGCGCGGGGCTGAAACGCCTCACGCAGCTCGCGCACATTCCGATCATGGCCGACGAGGCGCTGCACGGCCCCGTCGATGCGTTCGCGCTCGCACAGGACCGCGCGGCCGACGTGTTCGCGGTGAAGATCGCGCAGTCGGGCGGCCTGCTCGGCGCGGCGAGCGTCGCATCGATCGCGTCGGCGGCCGGCATCGACCTGTACGGCGGCACGATGCTCGAAGGCGCGGCCGGCACGATGGCGTCCGCGCAACTGTTCAGCACGTTCGGCTCGCTGAAATGGGGCACCGAGCTGTTCGGCCCGCTGCTGCTCACCGAGGAAATCCTCGTCGAGCCGCTGCGCTACCAGGATTTCAAGCTGCACCTGCCGGCGACGCCCGGCCTCGGCATCACCTTCGACTGGGCCCGCATCGAACGAATGCGACGCGACGCCCGCTGATCCCGCACGACACGACAACCGAAACCGGAGACACAGATGAACAAGCAAGCCATCGACGCCCTGCTGAAAACCTTCGACGACGCCGCGGAAAAGCCCGGCAATCCGCGCGTGCGCGCGATCGTCAACCGGATCGTGAAGGACCTCTGCTACACGATCGAGGATTTCGACGTGCAGCCGAGCGAGTTCTGGACCGCGCTCAACTACCTGAACGAAGCCGGCCGTGAATTCGGGCTGATCGCCGCGGGCCTCGGCCTCGAGCGCTTCCTCGACGTGCGGATGGACGAGGCCGAGGAGAAGGCCGGCTTCCACGGCGGCACGCCGCGCACGATCGAAGGGCCGCTGTATGTCGCGGGCGCACCGGAATCGGTCGGCCATGCGCGTCTCGACGACGGCACCGATCCGGGCCAGACGCTGATCATGCGCGGCCAGGTGCTCGGCCAGGACGGCACGCCGCTCGCGAATGCGCTCGTCGAGGTATGGCACGCGAACCATCTGGGCAACTACTCGTACTTCGATCAGTCGCAGCCGGCGTTCAACCTGCGCCGCTCGATCCGCACCGATGCCGAGGGCCGCTACAGCTTCCGCAGCGTGCTGCCGGTCGGCTACAGCGTGCCGCCGGGCAGCAAGACCGAGCAACTGCTCGACCAGCTCGGCCGCCACGGCCATCGTCCGGCGCACATCCACTTCTTCGTTTCCGCGGACGGATATCGTAAGCTGACGACGCAGATCAACATCGAAGGCGATCCGCATATCTGGGACGACTTCGCATTCGCGACCCGCGAAGGGCTGATCCCGAAGATCAGGCAGGCCGAGGGTGCGGAAGGCAAACCGTATGGCGTCGACGGGCAGTTCGCGCTGATCGACTTCGATTTCTCGCTGCTCAAGGACAAGCAGGACGTGCCGGCGAGCGAAGTCGAACGGGTGCGGGCGCAGGCCTGAGCGGCCGTCCCGTTCGCCGAATCGACAACAAGGAGCGCAGGATGCTGTTTCATGTGGAAATGACCGTCCGCCTGCCGGCGGACATGGATCCGGTCAAGGCGGCCACGCTGAAGGCCGAAGAGAAGGCGATGTGCCAGCGGCTGATGAACGAAGGCGTCTGGCGGCATCTGTGGCGGATCGCGGGGAAGTATGCGAACGTCAGTATTTTCGACGTCGAAAGCGTGCAGCAGCTGCACGACCTGTTGAGTCAGCTGCCATTGTTTCCGTATATGGAGATGGAAGTGCGGGCGCTGTGCCGGCATCCTTCTTCGGTGCGGGAAGATGATCGGTAAGAAGTGAATGTGAAGCGCGGCGTTATCGAACGGCCGCGCGAAGCACGCCCCGGGCGGCCGGCGATTTTCTCGCCGGTCGCCCGTGACGTTTTGCACAGCCGCCGGGTTCAGGTGGCGCCCGCGTCACGACGATACAGTGACGATCACCGCTCGCTCGCCAGATGCGCCGCGAACCCGACCGTCCCCGGCGCGATTTCCGCCTTCAGCGTCAGCGCCGGAATCTCGTAATCGCCCGCATTCTGCCGCCGGAACGGGATCGGCGGCGTGGTCCACAGATCGTCGAGGCGCTTGCCGAGCGCCGCGCGCGTTGCGTCGAAGCGCTCATCGTTCATCTTTCCCGTCCGGTAAATCACGAACGGCGGCAGCACGTCGAACCCCGGGTAGTACAGAATCCCGTGCTGGATCGGGAACAGCACGTCGTCGATCGGCCCGTTGATGCCGCGCGCGCTGTAATGCGACTCCCAGCCGCCCGTCGTGACGATCACCATCGCCCGTTTGCCCGCCAGCGAACCTTCGCCGTAACGGTCGCCCCAGTGCAGGTCGGAATGCTCGCCGACGCCGTATGCGAAACCATACGCATACACACGCTCGACCCAGCCCTTCATGATCGCCGGCATCGAGAACCACCACAGCGGGAACTGCAGGATCACCGCATCGGCCCACTTCAGCTTGTCCTGTTCGCGCGCGATGTCGTCGCGCTGCGTGCCCGTCTCGAACGCATGCTTCGAATCGAGCGCAGGATCGAAACGCGCGTCGGGTGCACGGACGGTCACGTCGTCCGCGTCGAATGCGGCCTTCCAGTTCATCGCATAGAGGTCCGTCACCTGCACGCTATGACCCGCCGCTTCGAGATGCTCGACGGCAAAGTCGCGCAGCGCGCCGTTCAGCGAACGCGGCTCCGGATGGGCATAAACGATCAGGACATTCATGTTCGTCACTCCGTTGATTGAATGACTGCAGGATGCCGTCGCCGAAGGTATATTGGAAATGAATTCCCGATATTCCAGGTATAGACATGAACAATCTCAGACGACTGGATCTGAACCTGCTGGTCACGCTCGACGTGCTGCTTGCCGAGCACAACGTCACGCGGGCGGCCGAGAAACTGAACATGTCGCAGCCGTCGGTCAGCGTGCAACTGCAGAAACTGCGCGACCTGTTCGGTGATCCGCTGTTGCTGCCGGGGCCGCGCGGAATGCGGCCGACCGCGCGGGCGGAAACGCTGCGCGAGCCGCTGCGAGATGCGCTCGAAGCAGTCGAACGCGCGGTGCTGACGGCCACGCCGTTCGATCCGGCAACCGCGACGAACACGTGGCGCGTGGCCGCAACCGACTATGGCGAATCGACGATCGTGCTGCCCGCGCTGAACAGGCTGCGCTCGGCCGCGCCCGCGACGCGCCTCGCCGTCGTCGAACTCGTGCCGCCGCGCATCGAGCAGGACGCCGAGCGAAACGGTATCGACCTGGCCTTCCACACGACAGACGGTTCGCCGGAAGGGATGCGGCGTCTGCCGCTGTTCGTCGAGCGCTACGTGCTCGTCGGCCGCGCCGGTCATCCGAAACTGAAGCGTCGCCCGACGCTCGCGCAGTTCGGCGCGCTGGAACACGTAATCGTGTCGCCCGACGGCGGCGGCTTCTTCGGCGTGACGGACGAAGCGCTCGCCAAAGCCGGCGCCACGCGGCGCGTGGTGCTGTCGGTGCCGCATTTCCTGTTCGTGATGACGGCCGTCGCCACAACCGACCTCGTGGCGATGCTGCCCGAGCGGCTGGTGCGCAATACGCCCGCATTGCGCGTCGTGGAGGCGCCGGTCGACGTGCCCGGCTATGAAATGTCGATGCTGTGGCACGAGCGCGTGCACCGCGATCCGGCGCATCGATGGTTGCGGGAGACGATCGCCGCGTCGGTGTAGATCGCCAGACGAGCGGTCGGCGCAGTGAGGCCACCGCGAGGTTCCGAGACATGACGTGCGCAGCGCGATGCAGCGAAGAGCACGGAGCAGAAACGCGCTTCTTGCCAATGCGGCTTCATGCGTCGGCCGCCCTCGCCGGTCGCCCTTGCCGGTCGCCCTTGCCGGCCGCCCTTGCCGGTTGCCCGAATCCGCTCACCCGAATCCCGGTCGCCCCACGAACACATTCATTCAGTACTTGAAACCGCCTCGAACACTGTATATATTTACAGTGCTTTTGTACCATTTGACCCGAATTCCGTCACCCATGACGGACGGACTTTTGTGAGGCGACCATGTTCCAGTCATCCGCATTCGATCCCGAGCAACCCGGCTTCAACCCCGTCCACTTCGAGCGTGCCGCGCGGCAAGCGGTCGTCGATCTTCAGCGTGTCGTCGGCGGCCCCGCGCAGCGGGCGCTCGGCTTGCGGCGCCGCAGCCATCCGGCCGCAGTCCGCACGATGAGCTGGCAGGCGCTGCTGAATGTCGAGGAGCTGGCGTTCTCGAACACCGGCTTCCTGAACCGCAACGATCCGATGGTCGTCGACGCCTTCATCCGGCTGCGCGACAGTCGGATGGTCGCCGCGGACGTCGAGGAAGCCGTCGACTGGAAGCGCGACGACGACGATCTGCCCGCCGTCTATCTGATCGTCAAGGCGATGCTGGAAGCGGAAGAGCGCGAGACACAACGCGTCGAGATGGAGTGACGGCGGCGCCTCGCGCGCCGTACCGTTACAGCCGCGCCGCGAGCCGCGCGCCCTGATCGATCGCACGCTTCGCATCGAGCTCGGCCGCCAGCTCCGCGCCGCCGATCAGATGCACGGAGCGTCCGGCCGCCTGCAGCGGCGCGAACAGCGCGCGCTGCGACTCCTGCCCCGTGCACAGCACGATCGTGTCGGCTTCGATCAGTTCGTGATCGGTGCGCTGCTCGCCGTACGACACGTGCAGCCCGCGCGCATCGATCAGTTCGTAGTTCACGCCGCCGATCATCTTCACCTGCTTCATCTTCAGCGTCGCGCGGTGAATCCAGCCGGTCGTCTTGCCGAGCCCCTTGCCGAGCGGCGCGGCCTTGCGCTGCAGCAGCGTCACTTCGCGAGCGGGCGCCGCGACCTGCGCGCGCGTCACGCCGCCGCGCGTCGCGGCCGGATCGGTCACGCCCCACTCCGCCTTCCACTCTTCCAGATCGAGCGTCGGCGACTCGCCGTCCTGCACCAGATACTCGGCGACATCGAAGCCGATGCCGCCCGCGCCGACCACGGCGACCCTCCGGCCGACCGGCTGCCTGCCGGCGAGCACGTCGATATAGCTGAGCACGTTCGGCCCGTCCTGGCCGGGAATCTTCGGGTCGCGCGGCGCCACGCCGGTCGCGAGCACGATCTCGTCGTAGCCGCCCGCGATCAGTTCGCTCGCATCGACGCGGCGGTTGAGGTGCAGATTCACGCCGGTCAGCTCGACCTGACGGCCGAAGTAACGCAGCGCTTCGTCGAACTCCTCCTTGCCCGGAATCCGCTTCGCCATGTTGAACTGGCCGCCGATCTCCGGCGCCGCGTCGAACAGGTCGACGTGGTGGCCGCGCTGCGCGAGCACGGTCGAGCATGCAAGCCCGGCCGGCCCGGCGCCGACCACCGCAATGCGCTTCGGCTGCTGCACGCGCGTATAGATCAGCTCGGTCTCGTGGCAGGCGCGCGGGTTCAGCAGGCACGACGCGATCTTGTTCCTGAACGCGTGGTCGAGACACGCCTGGTTGCAGCCGATGCAGGTGTTGATCTCGTCGGCGCGGCCCTGCGCGGCCTTGACGACGAACTCGGCATCCGCGAGCAGCGGGCGCGCCATCGACACCATGTCCGCGCAGCCGTCCGCAAGGATCTGCTCGGCCACTTCCGGCCGGTTGATCCGGTTGGTCGTCACGAGCGGAATACCGACCTCGCCCTTCATCTTCTTCGTCACCCACGCGAACGCGCCGCGCGGCACCGACGTCGCGATCGTCGGCACGCGTGCCTCGTGCCAGCCGATCCCGGTGTTGATGATGGTCGCGCCCGCGCGCTCGACGGCCTTCGCAAGCTGCACGGTCTCGCTCCAGTCGCTGCCGTCGGGAATCAGGTCGAGCATCGACAGCCGGTAGATCAGGATGAAGTCGCGCCCGACCGCTTCGCGCGTGCGCTCGATGATCTCGATCGGCAGGCGGATCCGGTTCTCGTACGAACCGCCCCACTGATCGGTGCGCTTGTTCGTATGCATCGAGATGAACTGGTTGATCAGGTAGCCCTCGGAGCCCATGATCTCGACGCCGTCGTAACCGGCCTCGCGCGCGAGCTGCGCACAGCGGACGAATGCACGAATCTGCCGCTCCACGCCGCTTGCGCTGAGTTCGCGCGGCGCGAACGGCGAAATCGGCGACTTGATCTTCGACGGCGCAACCGCGAACGGGTGGTAGCCGTAGCGGCCGGTATGCAGGATCTGCAGCGCGATCTTGCCGTCGTCCGCATGCACGGCGTCGGTGATCACGCGATGGCGCCGCGCGCCGGCCGACGTCATCAGCGTGCCGCCGAACGGCTTGGTCCAGCCGGCCACGTTCGGCGCGAAGCCGCCGGTCACGATCAGGCCGACGCCGCCGCGCGCGCGTTCGGCGAAATAGTCGGCGAGCCGCGGCAGCGTCTTGCGGCTGTCCTCGAGGCCCGTGTGCATCGACCCCATCAGCACGCGATTCTTCAGCGTGGTGAAGCCGAGGTCGAGCGGCGCGAGCAGATGGGGAAAGGAGGTCGTCATGATGATCCTGCCGGTAAGCGATGCGTGTCATCGTAGGCCGCGCGCCGCCTTGAACGTGAGGGGGCAAACAGCCATAATGCTTGTCATTTCCGGCCAAATCGACATGACCTCCCCGTCTCGCAAGGATCACCTCGGGCTACGCCGGCCGACGATTCCGGTCGCCTATACGCGCCTGCTGCTGCAGGCGCTGGCCGCACGCGGCGTCGACCTGGCCGCGGTGCGCGCGGGCACCGGGCTGCGCGATGCGGTGTTGGCCGAACCGGACGCGCGCGTCGCGCCGTCGCAATGGGGCCGGCTCGTGCTCAACGCGATCGAGATCGGCGGCGATCCGGGCATCGGGCTGGCGTTCGGGCTGCTGCTGAAGCCGACCGTGCACGGCTTCCTCGGCTATGCGACGCTGACCGCGCGGGACATCCGGGAAGCGCTGGTCGTCACGCAGCGCTACTTCCGGATGCGCAACCGCCAATATCGGCTGACCTACGCGGAGGACGCGCACGGCGCGACGCTCGAGCTGCACGGCGTGCAGGCGAGCCCCGTGCTGCAGCATCACGTGATGTTCGAGTTCGTGCTGACGGGGCTCGCGCAGAACATCTCGCAGTGGTCCGGACGCGCGTCGCCGCCGATCGTGCTGCGCTTCACGTGGCCCGAGCCCGGTTATTTCGCGCGTTATCGCGACCAGTTGCCGCCGGTCGAATTCGGCTGCGCGGCGAACGCGCTGTGGATCGCGCACGACGTGCTCGACTGGCCGCTGCCGCTCGCCGACGAAGTCGCGCACCGGCAGGCGCTGGTGCAGGTCGAGCGCGAGTATGCGCAGGTACGCCAGGAGGAAGGCGATCTCGTCGAGCGCGTGCGTGCGGAACTGGCGCGAACGGCCGGCGACTATTCGAGCCCGGAGGCGCTCGCCGACGCGCTGCTGGTATCGACGCGCACGTTGCGGCGCCGGCTCGAGGACGCCGGGTCGAGCTATCGGCAACTGCTCGACGAAGCGCGGTTTCGCGACGCGAAGCAATTGCTCTGCGCGTCGGACCTCGACCTGAAGACGATCGCCGAACGGCTGCAGTTCACCGACCCGGCGAATTTCACGCGCGCATTCCGGCACTGGGCCGGGCAGACGCCGAGTGCGTATCGGGAAGCTGCGGCGGGAACCGCGCACGAATAACGGGAAAACGCGGGGGGCACCATACCGCCATACGCGTGGCCCCCATTTCATTTTCATCGGTATGATGAATGCCACGCCAATGCGATACGGGCCGACGCCCGCTTCCACCCATGTCCAGTCACACCACCGTGATCGAGTCGACGATCGACCGTATCGATACGAACCTGGTCCGTATCGCGGTCGACAACAAGAAGGTGCCGATTTATCGCGTGACGATGCAGGACGCCTGCTACTTCCTTTGCGCCGACGATATCGACGCCGACGCGTTCAAGCAGGTCGATCTGTTGAAACCCGGGATGGCGGTGCGGGCGTGCGTTTTCGACGACCATGGTCGTCGCCGAATCGCGTGGATCACCAGCAACGATCTGACGATTCAGCCCTACGACGCGCTCGCGCAAAAGGAACGTAATCTGTCGCTGCTCACATGGGCGTCGTGCGTGTTCGTGCTGAGCCTGCTGATCGGTAGCGCCGCGTTCAAATCCGGCTGGGCGCTCGTCCTCGCCCTGACCATGTTCGTCAGCATCATCAGCATGCTGGGCACGCTGCTCTCGATCGCCGGCTTGTCCGAACTGGTGTTCCGGCCGCAACGGCGCGAAGCCCAGGAAAAGTGGCAACGCCAGCCGCGCCGGGTCACATTCGAACGGAGCAACGTATGACCGATCGTTCCATGCGAATCGCGTCCGGCTGCGTGACGTCCGTCAGTCAGAAGACGATCAGTACGAAGGTCTGGAGCAACAACCTCGGCTGGACCACGCAAAGCATCGAGGAGATCGAGCTTCGACTCGACGCTTTCGATGCGCCGCTGACGCTCCGGACCGGCGCGACACGCGACCTGTTCGTCGTTGCGGGCGACCGGCTGGATGTCGCGTATGCCGCGGGGCGCGATAATCTCGCAATCTGCGGCATCCGCAACGTGACTGACGGTTCGATCTATCTCGTTCGTCTCGCACGCGTCGCCAGCGCCCGAACCGATGTCATCGTGACGATCGGCGTTCTGATCACCGTCGCGTTCGCTATCGGTATCATGTCCGCGCTACAAGGCAGCACGGACGGCATGCTCGACATCTTTGCGTGGTTTGGCGGAACCGCGCTCGGCTTCCTCGCGCTGAGCACCATCCTGCGTTCGGTGTTCGGCGTGATTGCCTGGCCCGAAATCCGACGGCTCAATCAGCCCGGCGGCAGACGCGAGATGAATGCGGCAAAAAACGCGCTGTCGCTCAAGGCGGCAGATGCGCCGCACATCCGCTTCCTCTGAGCCGACGAGCGCGCGATGCGTCAGCCACCGACGTGAATCCACGCGCCGCCGTCGCCCTCACCCGCCTCGATCCGCACCTCGCCCGTCGCGGCGACGATCGCGTCGTACACGTCGTCCGTCACGCACACCACCGGCACCGCGATCGCATACAGCTCGGCGGCGACGATCGCGCCGATCGAGATGATCAGGTCGCGCTCCTTCAGCACGATCCCGACCGGCCCCGTGCCGTTGCGCACCGCTTCCGCGAGCACGCTGCTGCTCGAACTCGAGCCCTTCGCGTGCGGCATCACCATGATCCGGCCGGCGAGGCTCGCGCCCGCCTGCGGATGCCCGCGATCGACGATCCGCCCCGCCCCCGAGTCGTAGCCGCCCCAGAAGCTGAGCGGCTTGTCGAGCACGATCGTCTTCGCGCATGCGCTGCCCGGCACGAGCGTGTCGCCCGTCAGTTTCCCGATCGTTGCATCAGTCATCGAATCGCACCTTTCCTTCGAACGCGGAACGCACGCATTCGCGCATGCTGCCGTACGCCACCGTGACGCCGATGTTCGCGGGCGCATACGACGCCCACTTCCCCGAGTTGGTCATCACCAGGCCCGACAGCTGTTTCATGACCGGCGTGATGTACGTGCAGGTATCGACGACGATCTGGATGCCGCGCGCGTCGAACTTGCCGGCGAGCCCGAGCTCGCCCAGCTCCCACAGGATGAAGCGGCTCGTGTTCACGTAGAAATCGCACTTCGGCCGGCCGTCGAACTGATCGAGCAGCGCGTCGAGCGTGCGGAACTCGGCCAGCGAGAAGTGCGGCGTGCCGAGCGCGACCGCGACGAGCGCATCGCCGGCCGCGCCGTGGTTCAGCGTGCGGCGGATCTCGTCGAGATCGGCCATCGCGACATCGACCGTGCGCTGCGCCGCCCGCCCGTGCAACGCGGCGTCGAGCGTCGGCGCCTCGGGCGTGACGCCCACCGCATGGAACAGCGCGACCGCCCCGCTCGATGCGGCAGCCGCGCCCAGCGCCTTGAGTTCGTCTTCGGTGGTGTCCGCGGGCAGCCCGACGATCGCCGGCACGGTCGCGCCGGCGATCCGGCCGATCAGAAGCCCAAGCGCCGCGAAATAGATGTCGCGCGAGGGCCGCTTGCCGAAGTCCGGCGCGTTGAACACGATCCGCGCCGCGCGATTCGCTTCGACGTGCAGCCCCGCATACGGCGCACGCCCGGTGATCGCGGCGGCCAGGTCGAGAAAGTCGCCGTAGCGGCTGGTACGCGCACCGAGCACCGAATTGGCGAACACGATCGCATTGGATTCCGCCCACGCGATCTGCTCGCCCAGGCGCGGACGATTCTTCAGCTGATATGGCGCGCACGTGAAGCTCGATTCGCAGCCGAGCTGCAGATGCGCATCCATCAGGCGCTGCGCGTCGCGCTGGATCGCGCGGTCGCCGTGATACAGCTCGGGATGGATCAGGTCGAGCGACCCGACGTTCAAAGTGGTCGGCACCGCGACCCGCGCGCCGGTGTCGACGAAATACTCGACGAAGTCGAGGCTGGTCCGGCCGTGGTAAAGACAGCCGTCGATATGCGCGGACGTAATGTCGATCAGGTGCGGCGCCGACATGACCTCGGCCGTGCGCGCGACGATCCGCATCGCGCGCGCGACGCCGTCGCCGAATGCGCCGCGCAACATCGCGTCGTCGCGTTCGCTCAACTGCAGCATGGGGGGCTCCTCGTGTCTCGTCCGGTGGATCCGGATCGCTTTTGTCATACTACCGCGCGTCGCGCCTAGCGCTGCGCCGTCAGGCTGAACAACTCGTCGCGCAACGCCTGGGCGCGGCCCTGGCCGAATTGCGTCTCGAACTCGTCCTGCGCGGCTTGCCACGCGACCTTCGCCTGCGCGTAGGTGCGCTCGCCGAGCTTCGTCAGGCTGAGCGCATGCGCGCGGGCGTCGTGCTCGGCCGCGGCCGCGGCGACGAAGCCGTCGCGCTGCAGCGGCTTCAGCGCACGCAACAGCGTCGTGCGGTCCATCACCAGCCGATCGGCGAGTTCGCTCATCAACAGGCCGGGCCGGCGCGACAGGTTCGCCATGATCGAGAACTGCGCGGCCGTGACGCCGACGGGGGCCAGATGCCGCTCGTAGAGTTGCGTGACGAAGCGCGCCGCCTGACGCAGCGCGAGGCAATTGCAGGCCTGGGCCATCTGGATGTCGTTCATGACCGGCAATTTAAATGTGCATATGCATAAAGTCAATGTACACTCGGCCGTAACAAGGGCCGGCGCCGGCCGCGCGCATCCGGCGCCGCGCCATCGCTTCGAGGAGACGGACATGGACTACATCGACAAGCTGCGGATCTTCCGGTCGGTGGTGGAAATGCGCAGCTTCACGCGCGCGGCCGACATGCACGGCCTCGCGCGGCCGGTCGTGTCGCGGGCGGTCGCGGATCTGGAAGCGCGCTTCGGCAGCCGCCTGCTGCACCGGACCACGCGCCAGGTCTCGCTGACCGAAACCGCCGAGCGCATCTACGAGCGATGCGCGGCGGTGCTCGACGAGCTCGACTCGCTGGAAGCGCAGGCGCAGTCGTACACGCGCGAGCCCGAGGGACTGCTGCGGCTCGTCGCGCACACGACGGCCGCGCTGAACCGGCTCGTGCCGCTGATCGCCGGTTTCAAGGCCGCGCATCCGAAGGTGCGGCTCGACGTCACGCTGACCGAGCGCCCGGTCGACCTCGTCGGCGAAGGCTACGACATCGGCATCGTCGTGCCGTACATGCTGACGAGCGAGACGACCGTCGTGCGGCTGATCGAACGCATTCCGGTGGTGATCGTCGCGACGCCCGCCTACCTGCGCGCGCATCCGCGTCCCGAAACACCGGCCGAGCTCGCCGGCCACATGTTCGTGCCGATGTCGCCGTCGCTGCGCCGGCCCGCGCTGTCGTTCCGCGTCGACGGCGACACGCTGACCGTGCCGTTGAGCTTCGACGTCTCGTCGAACAGCCCCGTCTTCAACCGCGAAATGGTGATGCACGACTTCGGCATCGGCGTGGTGCCGAGAGCGCTCGTCGAAGCCGAACTCGCGTCGGGTGCGCTCGTGCAGTTGCTCGAAGGCGCCGATCTCGTCGACGCGTTCGTGGAAATCAAGCTCGCCTACGCGAACCGCGCGCTGCTGCCCGCGAAGGTCAAGGCGTTCATCGACTACACGGCCGCGTACTACGACCGCGAAGGCTCGATTGTTCCGGCCGCGGCCTGATCCGGCGCGCAAACGCACCTTTCCACCGCCGATTGGTACAGCCACGGCACCAATCTGATCCTGTCTCGCCGCTCGCTTCGCATCGCGTGGGCACCTAATATGTGCACATGCACAAGTCCACGCTTATCGATGACGATTGTTTCGCGGTCCGGCAAGCCGCCCGGCGAATCTCGCAGTTCTACGAGCGCTACCTGTCGCGGGCGGGCGTCACGCCGTCGCAGTACAGCATTCTCGCGCTGCTGCGGGAGCGTCCGGGCCTGACGATGGCGACGCTGTCGGCCGTGCTGGTGATCGAGCGCACCGCGCTGTTGCGCGCGCTGAAGCCGCTGGTCGGCGCGGCGCTGGTCACGGGCCGGCTCGAGCCGCGTTGCCGGCGCCAGACGTTCGCGCTGACCGCGCACGGCGAAACGAAGATCGCCGACGCGCATGTGCACTGGCTCGCCGCGCAGGAAGCGTTCGAGCAGCGGTTCGGACCGGCGCAGGCGGCCCGCCTCAGAGACGAATTGTTCCGGATCACGCACAACCTGCCGGAACGCTAACTTCCCCGATCGGCGACGCGTCGTCGGTCGTTTCAATAAGTGCATATACATAGGTGAATCGATGGAAACGACCCAAGCCGCTGCCTCCCGCGAGGCAGCCACAACCGACCGGCCGGCAAAGCAGCGCCGCGTGCCGTGGATGCGGATCGCGGTGGCCGCCGTCGTCGTCGCGGTCGCGGCCGCGGCGCTCGACTGGCTGTTCGTGCTGCGTTTCCAGGAGAGCACCGACGATGCGTATGTCGGCGGCGACGTGACGGTGCTCGCACCGAAGGTGAACGGTTTCGTCGACAAGATCCTCGTGACCGACAACCAGCGCGTGAAGGCCGGCGACGTGCTCGTGCAGCTCGATGCGCGCGACTACGATGCGAAGCTCACGCAGGCGAGCGCGGAAGTCGACAGCGCGCGCTCCGCGGTGGCCGAACTCGAAGCGAAGCAGCAACTTCAATACGCGGTGATCGGCCAGCATGCGGCGGACCGGAATGCGTCGTCGGCCGAGCTCACGCGCGCGTCGTCCGATCGCGTGCGCTACCGCGAGCTCGTGAAATCCGATGCGGTATCGAACCAGATCGTCGAGCGCGCGGACGCCGATTACTCGAAGGCGGATGCGGCCGTCGCACGCAGCGACGCCGCGCTGCTCGCGTCGAAGCGGCAGCTCGACGTGCTCGGCGCGCAGCTCGCCGATGCGCGGGCCCGCGTGAACACGGCACTCGCCGCGCAACGCGTCGCGGCGCTGAACGTCGAGTACACGACGATCCGCTCGCCGGTCGACGGTTACGTCGGCAACCGCACTGGCCGCGTCGGGATGCTCGCGAACGTCGGCGTGCCGCTGCTGACGGTCGTGCCCGCGGCCGGGCTGTGGATCGACGCGAACTTCAAGGAAGACCAGCTGCGCAAGATGCACTCAGGCGATCGCGTCGACGTCACGCTCGATGCGTCGAGCACGCGCCTCCACGGCCGCGTCGACAGCCTGGCGCCCGCGACCGGCGCGACCTTCAGCGTGCTGCCGCCCGAGAACGCGACCGGCAACTTCACGAAGATCGTCCAGCGCGTGCCGGTGCGCGTGCATCTCGATCCGCAGCCGGGCATCGAGCACGTGCTGCGCCCCGGTCTCTCCGCGGTCGTGACCGTGCATACCGACCACGCGAACTGAACGGGAGCCTGCGATGACCACCGCGATTTCCGGCGACCCCGCGTCGCAACCGACCAGGCAGCGCGTCTTCGCGTTCGCGCTGATGTGCGTCGGCTTCTTCATGGCGACGCTCGACATCCAGATCGTCGCATCGTCGCTGCGCGACATCGGCGGCGGGCTCTCCGCGAGCCAGGACGAGCTGTCGTGGGTGCAGACGGCCTACCTGATCGCCGAGATCATCGTGATCCCGATGTCGGGCTGGCTGTCGAAGGTGATGTCGACGCGCTGGCTGTTCACCGCGTCGGCGGTCGGCTTCACGATCACGAGCATGCTGTGCGGGCTCGCGTGGGACATCAACTCGATGATCCTGTTCCGCGGGATGCAGGGTGCGCTCGGCGCCGCGATGATCCCGACCGTGTTCACGACCGCGTTCGTGCTGTTCCCGGGCAAGCAGCGGCTGATCGCGTCGACGACGATCGGCGCGCTCGCGTCGCTCGCGCCGGCGATCGGGCCGGTGATCGGCGGCTGGATCACCGATCAATGGTCGTGGCACTGGCTGTTCTACCTGAACCTCGTGCCGGGCATCGCGGTGGCCGCGCTCGTACCGCGCTACGTGCACATCGACGCACCGGACCTGAGCCTCGTCAAGCGCGGCGACTATCTCGGCATCGTGCTGATGTCGGGCTTCCTCGGCTGCCTCGAATACGTGCTCGAGGAAGGCCCGCGCAAGAACTGGTTCGGCGATCACGTGATCGTGTTCTGCGCGTGGATCTCCGCCATCTGCGGCTTCCTGTTCATCGTGCACGCCCTGACCGCGGAAGACCCGATCGTCGACCTGCGCGCGCTCGCCGTGCGCAACTTCGGGATCGGCAGCCTGCTGTCGTTCGTGACCGGTATCGGGATCTTCGTCACCGTGTTCCTGACGCCGCTGTTTCTCGCGCAGGTGCGGGCGTTCAGTTCGCTGCAGATCGGCATCGCGCTGCTGTCGGTCGGCGCGTTCCAGCTGCTCGCGCTCTGCGCGTATGCATTCGCCGCGCGCTACTTCAGCATGCGCGCGCTGCTCGTGTTCGGGCTGATCTGCTTCGGCCTCGGCTGCTACCTGTACACGCCGATCACGCACGACTGGGGCTGGCGGGAACTGCTGCTGCCGCAGGCGCTGCGCGGCATCGGCCAGCAGTTCAGCGTGCCGCCGATCGTGACGATGGCGCTCGGTTCGCTGCCGCAGTCGCGGCTGAAATCGGCGAGCGGCCTGTTCAACCTGATGCGCAACCTCGGCGGTGCGATCGGCATCGCGGTGAGCGCGACGATGCTCAACGACCGGCTGAACTTCCACTACCTGCGCCTGAACGAGCATGTGAGCGCCGGCGAGCCGCAAGTCGCGTCGCTGCTCGACCGCCAGGCCGCGTACTGGACCTCGGTGGCCGGCAACACGCTGGATACCGCGCAGGCCGGCCTCGCGAACCTGCACCGCCTGATCTATCGGGAAGCGCTGACGCTCACCTACGCGGATGCGTACTACGTGCTGTCGCTGTGCTTCGTGGTCGCGCTGGTCGCCGTCGCGTTTTCCCGTCCCATCACCCTGAACGCGCCGCCGCCGGACGCGCACTGAAGCCAAGGTCGTCATCATGAAAAAGCTACTCGTCGCGCTGGCCGTCAGCGCCTTCGCCGCAGGGTGTGCGGTGCAGCCCGCGCAGCATCCCGCGCTGCACGATTCCGTCCAGTCGCTTGCGCCCGCCGCGTGGGACACCGACGTGCCGCGCGCCGACATCGACGCCGCCGCGTGGTGGGCGCAGTTCAACGACCCCGTGCTCGACCGGCTGATCGCGACCGTGCTCGACGGCAACCTCGATCTGCAGGCCGCCGCCGAACGCGTGAAGCAGGCGCAGGCGCTGACCGTGCAGAAGCGCGCGGTGCTGCTGCCGGAACTCGACGCGACCGCGCATGCAGCCGACGCGCGCCAGAACACGCCGCCGCCGCTCGGCTACGTGCGGCAGGCCGGTGCGGGGCTCGCGCTGAGCTGGTCGCCCGACGTGTTCGGCGGCGAACGGCTCGACCTGCTGGCCGCGCAGGCCGAGCTGGTCGGGCAAAAGCATGCGGAAGACGCGATGCGGCTCGCGCTCGCGGCCGATGCGGCATCCGCCTATGTCGACCTGCGCTGGGCGCAGCAGGAACTGAAGATCCTGGAGGACAACGCGGCGATCCGCCGGCATGCGCTCGAACTCACGCGCAAGCGGCAGGCGTTCGGGCTGTCGACGGAACTCGACGTCACGCGCGCGCAGAACCAGCTCGATGCGCTGGAGGCGCGGATTCCGCCGACGCAGGCGCAGATCGCGCATCAGCTCAACCTGATCGCCGTGTATTCGGGCCGCACGCCCGAATCGGTGGACCGGCTCGTGCTCGCGCAGGCCGGCGCCATTCCGGCGCCGCCGGCCGGGTCGCCCGCCACGCTGCCGTCGCAGGCGCTGCTGCGCCGGCCGGACGTGCTGACCGCTTACGCACAGGTCGAGCGGCGCGCGGCACAGGTCGGTGTCGCGAAGGCCGAGCGGTATCCGAAGTTCTCGCTGAACCTGACGGACGGGATTCTGGCCGCGTCGTATCTCGGCTTGCCGACGCTGACCGACAACCTGTTCAGCGCGGCGCTGAGCGCGACGAGCCCGATCTTCAACGCGGGACGGATTACCGCCGATATCTCGCAGAGCGAAAGCCGGATGCGCGAGTCTGAACTCGGGTTGCGGCAGACGATGCTGCAGGCGTTGCGGGAGGTCGAGGATGCGCGCGCGAACCTCGTCAGCAGCGATGAAGCGACGCAGCGGCTCGGCAGCGCGCTCGCGGCTTCGGACAAGGCGCTCGGGCTGGCGAACCAGCTCTACAAGGGCGGCGCGACGGATTTTCTGGACGTGCTGTCGGCGCAGGAGGTGTATCTGCGGGATTCGGACGCGCTCAACCAGGTCAGGCGCGAGCATGCGCTGGCGGCGGTCGCGTTGTATCGCTCGCTCGGGGGCGGGTGGAGCAGGAATGATGCGGCCGGTGGGCCCGAGGTGGAAGCCGTGGCGAAGAACTAGGCGCGATCACGATACGGCGCCGGCCTCGACACGTGCCGGGGCCCCGCTCTTCAGCCGCACGATCCCGGGCATTCGACCGACAACGCGATCAAGCAAGCCGCCAACCACGCGATTGCGAATTCGCGTATGCCGGAGGACGAGGTCATCCCGCGTCGGGCCAACGGTAACCGATCACTTCGTTCAGCGGGTACGCAAGCTCGCGTACCTCTTCAAGCTGATTGCCGCCGAACAGATGCACGTGCTCGTCGTCGTGGCGCAAGTAGAACCCGACATGCCCTTTCCAGCTCGCGGGATCGTCACGCGTCAGAATCGCGATGCAGCCGTAGACCGGGCGGTCCAGCGGGCGGCCCCATTCGAGCCACGAACGCGCGAGCGCGGACCCCGTGCCGCGGATGCCCGCATGCGTCATGCACCAGTTGACGAACGATGAGCACCAGGAAATCTTGTCGTCGTAGCCGACCAGATTCGTCCGGTTGTTGTACTCGACGATGCGCGGGTTCACGCTGCCGGGCGGATGGCGGCGGATGCCGAGTTCGGCCAGGGCGACGGCCATCCACGGCGGATCGGCGGCGTCCGGGTTGCGCTCAGGATTTGCTCGGGTCACGTCGTTCTCGGGCGAGTGTGATGTGCGTGCAATCTTCGCACGGATGCGGAGGTCGGCACCACCGTTCGGTCAGCCCAGGCCTCTCATGTACACCACCCGCTTCGACGCCGGGATGGCGTCATGCGCCGCCGGCGTCGAAAGGAAAGTCCGGTAACCCGAATCGAGCGCGCGGCTCCAGTCGGGAGGTACAGAATTGATCGCACGCGAGGTTCGGGCGCGCATTGTTGCGCGCCCGGGCGACTCCTATGCGTCGGGTATCCGGTCCCACGGCGCTGCCTTTAACCGCGCGTATCGACCCAGTTGCGTGCCCAGCATTCCGAGTGCCGCAGTGCCTGCGCTTCACTCGCGAAGTAATCGAGCGAATAGAACCGGTAGCGGCCTTCGACAGACGCGCTATCGATGCGCTCGAGCAGCAGGTTGGCTGAAAAACTGCCATCGGGCAAACGATGCGCCGAGGGCCGGACGGCATAGCCGTTGTATTGGTGATTTTGTGTGTTTTGCATTTTTAATTTTAATAATGTTCGGCTGCGCGCGTGCCGTGCGAAATGTGCACGGATGCGCCGATCCAACGCCATTGCGAGCTGAATCTGAAGCAGTCGGAAAGCGAAAGTACGGCGCTGCGGCCGGAGGGGGAACGAAGTGTATGGCGCCTGGTTGGCGGCTCAATGAGCAGACGCAGCCGGAAACGAGCGCGCCAACTTTACGAGACCAAGCTCCGTGCGGATGTCGCTGCGGCCCGGCGCCCATCGTGGGATGGCCGGGCCCTTCAGACTTTACAGCGGCTTGATGTTGGCCGCTTGCAGACCCTTCGGGCCTTGCTTCGTCTCGAAGCTCACTTTCTGGTTTTCGGCCAGCGTCTTGAAGCCGTCGGCACGAATTTCCGAGAAATGAGCGAACAGGTCGTCGCCGCCGTTGTCCGGCGTGATGAAGCCAAAGCCTTTGCTGTCGTTGAACCACTTGACGATACCGGTATCCATGAAGATTCCTTGAGAAAAATGAAGATTTGCCCTGCTGGAGAGCGCGTGAAGCATCAAGGAGGGAGAGGACAACGAATACCGCTGAGGAGAGCGAGCAATTGATGAACAGCAATCGGACTTCTTGGACTTCGACGCACACACTAACCGCCGGGGAGATGCGCGTCAACGGCTAACTTGTAACTGTTTTACCTCGCGACCCGCTGTTCGGGCGAAGCGATGCGGCCCTGACTGACGGCGCGCGTGGCCTGGCCGGGCGCGCGTTGCACATGATCTCCGCACGAACGGGCCGATCGGCAACGATTTTCCCGCCTTCCGGTTTCCGTTCGATCCGCCCGTATCGTGTCGACAGCCTCCTCCGATTCCCTGCGCCCATGACGTCGTCGTGCTCGCCGGAAATCCGCTCGACGATATCGGCCTCGTCGCGGGAGAAGGCGAACGTGTCGCGTACGTGCTGCAGCGGGGCAAGATCGTGAAGGCCCGGGCGGCGGCCTTGCGCTGACCGTCCGCGCGGGCCGGCCGGCAATCGTCGGCCGGCCCTGCCCGTCACTCGACCGTCACCGATTTCGCCAGATTCCTCGGCTTGTCGATATCCGCGCCGCGCAGGCACGCGGCGTGATACGCGAGCAGTTGCAGCGGCACGACGTGCAGGATCGGCGACAGCAGCCCGTAGTAATCCGGCATCCTCATCACCGACACGCCTTCGCTGCCGTCGATCCGCGTATCGGCATCGGCGAACACGTACAGCTGACCGCCCCGCGCCCGCACTTCCTGCATGTTCGACTTGAGCTTCTCGAGCAGCGCGTCGTTCGGCGCGATCGTCGCGACCGGCATCGCGTGTGTCACGAGCGCGAGCGGCCCGTGCTTCAGCTCGCCGGCCGGATACGCTTCCGCGTGGATATACGAAATCTCCTTCAGCTTCAGCGCCCCTTCGAGTGCGATCGGGTAATGCAGCCCGCGCCCGAGAAACAGCGCATTCTCGTGCCGCGAGAATTCCGCGGCCCAGCGCTCGATCTGCGGCTCCAGCGCGAGCACGTCGTCGAGCGCGCCCGGCAGCCGCCGCAGCTGCGTCGCATAGCGCGCAAGCTGCGCATCGTCGACGTAGCCGCGCAACCGGCCGAGCGTCACCGCGAGAATGAACAGCGCGACGAGCTGGGTCGTAAACGCCTTGGTCGACGCGACGCCGATTTCCGGGCCGGCGCGCGTCAGGAACCGCAGGCTTGTCTGCCGCATCATCGCGCTGGTCGGCACGTTGCAGATCGCGAGCGTATCGATATGCCCGAGCGCCTGCGCATACTTGAGCGCGGCGAGCGTGTCGGCGGTCTCGCCGGATTGCGACACGCCGACCACGAGCGTATTCGGCAGCGCGAGCGCATCGCTGTAACGGTATTCGCTCGCGAGCTCGACCTGCGCCGGCAGGCGCGCGATCGTCTCGAGCCAGCGGCGCGCGGTCAGGCCGGAATAGTGACTCGTGCCGCACGCGAGGATCAGCACGTTGTCGATCTGCTCGAACGCGCGCGCGGCATCGGGGCCGAACGCCGCCGGATCGAACAGCCCCGCATCGGGGATGGTCGCGGCCACGGCCTGCGGCTGCTCGAAGATCTCCTTCTGCATGAAATGCCGGTACGGCCCGAGCTCGACCACGCCTTGCGTCGACGAGACGGTCTGGATCGGACGATCGACCGGCGTGCCGCCGCGTTCGAGAATGCGCACGCCGCCCGGCGTCAATTCGACGATGTCGCCCTCCTCGAGAAAGATGAAGCGGTCGGTGATGCCGGCGAGCGCGAGCGCGTCGGACGCGAGAAAGCATTCGTCGTCCTTCAGGCCGACGACGAGCGGCGAGCCGACCCGCGCGCCGATCAGCCGCTGCGGCTCGTGCTTGCTGAACACCGCGATCGCGTATGCGCCGTGCAGCTGCGACGTCGCATCGCGCACGGCGGCGAGCAGGTCGCCGTGGTACTTGCTGTGGATCAGGTGGGCGACGACCTCGGTGTCGGTCTGGCCATCGAACTGGTAATGCTCGTCGGACAGTTGCCTGCGCAACGTCTCGTGATTCTCGATGATGCCGTTGTGCACGAGCGCGATCTCGTCGCGCGAGAAGATCGGATGCGCGTTGCAGGTGGCGGGCGCGCCGTGCGTCGCCCAACGGGTGTGCGCGATGCCGGTGCTGCCGGACAGCCCGGCGCTGCGCACGTGCGCGTCGAGATCGGCGACGCGCGACACACTGCGTTCGCGGCGCGCCTGGCCGTCGACGACGGTCGCCACACCGCATGAATCGTAGCCGCGATACTCGAGGCGGCGCAGACCTTCAATCAGAATCGGAACGACGTTCCGTTGCGCGACCGCGCCGACGATGCCACACATGACACGTCTCCTTCCCCTGTTTCCATTGATCGACCGTGCGCTTCTGTATCAACGCGATCCGGTCACCGTTGTCTTCGCCATCGTGAACCCGCATGGGCGGGAGCGAGCGGGTCGGCATCGGCGTAATGGCCGGCACACACTCCGTCGCGTCGGCAACCGGCCGTGGTGCGAGGTCAAGCGCGGCCTGCACGCCGCCCGCCCGGCACGGGTCGTCGCGCCTGGCAGGTTTGTCGTATCGGTATCCCCGCCCTTCCGTCGTCGCTCGAACTCGGACGGGCACGCCTGTCCTCCTGAACAAAGCAAGCGGTGAGCCATGGATCGCCCTGCCCCGTGATGCAATGGCCTGCGGGTACCCGATCGACGGGCTCGCGGCACGGATCGCGTGTTTTTGATTCACCGGTGAATCAGGGTTCACCTCCCCCCTAGCGGGATCTTCCGCCTTCAGTGAACCGAAACGTCGCGCGCCACCCTTTCTGCTGGTCGACCGCTGCAGGCTGTCGTTGCAGGGCTCTTGTCCGGCAACGCTCCGTGCGCGGCATGGCACACATCGACCAACCGACGTGCGGATATGGCCGGCCGGCTCCGGGCGGTCGTTACAGATACGCAACATTTCGCATCGCCCGCTACGGACGATGCGAGCGCCGCGATTCGTCAGGGTCATCCTTCGTGCGGAACCACTGCGTGGCAGCCGACGACGTCCCCCGGGTTGCCCGGACAAAACTCGCATGTCGAAACGCTCCGAGGCGCGTGACACGGCGCATGCGGTTCGATCGGCAGCCAGCGCGCGACGCAAGTCGCCATCCTCCGCATGACGTGACCGGCTCGATGGCGCAAACGGTCGGATTTTTACCCGCACCGCGGCAGGGCGCCGCAATCGCGCTCGTAGCAATTGTGAAACGTTCCCTGGCATTCCACCGGTGCGGCGCGAAGCGGGGCCGGCCACAGGGCCACTGGTTTGAATATTGCTCTATCGGAAGGAGGAACGGGTGCGGGCGCGCAGCGACGTGGAAACGTACGCGGCCTGACCGACAGACATGGCGATCGACACAGCGAGAAATGCTCATGACGTGATTGACGAGGTGCAACGGGACGGCCGTAGTTCGACGATTGCGTGGCGCAGACCACGCGGACAAAAACGGCGCGCTCGCCCCGCAATACCGCTGCATGTCGCGCGACTGGCGCCGATACATGCGGGGACGGGACGGGTGGCCTGCAACCATGCCTGGCGCCAGACGCCGGATCTTCCGGCGCGAAGATGCTCAACGAGGACATCGATGAAAAAGATCTTGCTTGTGTTCGGAACTCGACCGGAAGCCATCAAGATGGCGCCGCTCGTCCGCGCGCTGAAGGCGCGCAAGGATGTCGATGCCCGCGTATGCGTGACCGCCCAGCATCGGGAAATGCTGGATCAGGTCCTCACGTTGTTCGACATCAAGCCCGACTACGATCTCAACCTGATGCGTCAGAGCCAGACGCTGACCGACGTGACGACCGGCATTCTTCAGGCGATCGGGACCGTCTTCGACGACTTGCGTCCGGACGTCGTGCTGGTGCACGGTGACACGACGACGACGCTGGCCGTCAGTATCGCGGCGTTCTACCGCTATCTGCCGGTCGGGCACGTGGAAGCGGGCCTGCGCAGCGGCGACATCTGGTCGCCGTGGCCGGAGGAATTGAATCGCCGCGTGACCGATGCGGTGTCGTCATGGCATTTCGCGCCGACCGGCCAGGCGCGCGACAACCTGTTCAGCGAAGGCGTGCCGGTGGGCGCGGTCGTGATGACGGGCAACACCGTGATCGATGCGCTGCACGACGTCAAGCGCATGCTCGACCACGATAGCGCGCTCCACGACAAGGTCGCCGCACACTTTCCGTTTCTCGAAGCGTCGCGCCGCGTCGTGCTGATCACCGGCCATCGCCGCGAGAGTTTCGGCGAACCGTTCCGGCATTTCTGCGAGGCGCTCTGCACGCTCGCGAAGCGCTATCCCGATGCGCAGTTCGTCTATCCGCTGCACTTGAATCCGAACGTGCGCGAGCCGGCGCGCGCGCTGCTCGGCAGCGTACCGAACATCTACCTGATCGAACCCCAGGAATATCTTTCGTTCGTATTCCTGATGTCGCGCTCGCACTTCATCATCACCGATTCGGGCGGCATCCAGGAGGAAGGGCCGGCACTCGGCAAGCCGGTGCTCGTCACGCGCGAGACGACCGAGCGGCCCGAAGCGATCCACGCCGGCACCGCGCGGCTCGTCGGCACGGACCAGGAGCGGATCGTCTGGGAGGCGTCGCGGCTATTCGACAGCGACAGCGCGTATGAGGAAATGGCGCGCGCGAGCAATCCGTATGGCGACGGCCATGCGAGCGAGCGGATCGTTCATGCGCTGATGCACGCGCCCGGGGCGACCGCAAAGGCGACGAGCTTTTCGATGGGCGCCGCGGAGATGCCGTTCAACCCGCTCACCCTGGGGTTGCAGGCGTTGCGCTCGCGTTGAAGTCGCTCGCCGGACGGCATGCCGACGGTCGGCGACGCGTGATGTCGCCGACCGTCATTCGTCGGACGCGAACCTCCATCCAGCGCCGTCGAATCGCGCCGTGCGAGCGACGGCTGCGACCCGTGTCTGCCGCCCGCTATCCCGCTATCGGACCACGGCATCGGCCATCGATTGCGCCTGCGCGACCAGCCGCGGATAAATCCGCTGGGTCCCCACCTGCCTGGCGAAACACGCCTGCCGCGCGTTCTCGGGCACGCGCGCCGCGCCGCACGCCGCGATCGGGCGCAGCGTCACGCCCCGCCACAGGATATAGACGCGTTGGCCCTGCCGGACCGACACGGCCAGCGTGTTCGGCCCGTCCGGCACGCCGTCCTGGCTTTCGCCCAGCAGCCACGCCTTCACCACGCCGTCGGCCGGCTGCCGCTTGACGGGCAACTCGGCGAAGCGAAACGCGGCGGCGTCGTCGCTGAATACGTGCGTGTAAAGCGTTTCGTTGCCGAACATCGCGGCGACGTCGTCGGTCGGCTTGATGCCGGCGTCCGCCGTGCTCGCCCAGGCCTTCAGCAGCGGAACGGTCGTCACGACGAGATGCGTCTTGCCGTCGTCCGACTTGAAGGACAACCCGTCCGGCCCCGGCGGCATCCCGTCGACCGGGCCAACGCTCTGCACCGTGCCCTCGGCCTGCGCGACGAACCCTCTCGCCCTGACCGTGCCAATTAGTTTGGCGAGCCGCGCGTTCACGTCGGCCGTGTACTGCCGGTCGAGGCCCGCCCGATCCTCCATCCGGGCCGCCGCCACGGCCGCCGCGGCCTGCTTCCGATAGGCAAGATACGCATCCGCCGGCGATGCGATCACCTTCGCCCCGACCGCGGCGAGCACCGCCGCGACCGCCACCGCCCCCACCCCGATCTTCAGTCTTGAAATGCGCTTCATTTTTATGACGTCACCGATTCCCGCGCTGACAGCGAAAACGGCTACCGTATCCCCACGGTAGCCGTCCCCCAGAAACGCGTTCATTCTAACGTCGCGCGGACGCTATTCATCTACCTTGAACGCCGATACCAGGCGCGTCAGATCCGCCGCCTGCTGCTTCAGGCTCGCCGCGGCCGCGGCGCTTTCCTCGACCAGCGCCGCGTTCTGCTGCGTCATCTGATCGAGCGACTGCACCGCATCGCCGATCTGGTCGATGCCCGCGCTCTGCTCCAGGCTCGCCTCGGCGATCTCGCTCATCATCGCGCTGACGCCCTGCACCTGCGACACGACATCGCGCATCACCTTCCCGGCCTCGCCGACGAGCCGCGACCCGGTGCTCACCGTCCCCGCACTGTGCTCGATCAGCGCCTTGATCTCCTTCGCCGCCTGCGCGCTGCGCTGCGCGAGGTTCCGCACTTCCGCCGCGACGACCGCGAACCCGCGCCCCTGCTCGCCGGCGCGGGCGGCCTCGACCGCCGCATTCAGCGCGAGGATGTTGGTCTGGAACGAGATGCCGTCGATCATCACGATGATCTCGGCGATCCGCCGCGACGCATCGCTGATCTGCTCCATCGTGGTCACGACTTCGCCCACGACCTGCCCGCCGCGCGTCGCCGTGTCGGCGGCGCCGGTGATCAGCTGCGCGGCCGTCGTCGCGGTTTCGGTGTTGTTGCGCACGACCGCCGTGATCTCCTCCATCGACGAAGCCGTCCGCTCGAGGTTGCCCGACTGCCCTTCGGTGCGTTCGCTGAGGTCGGCATTGCCCGACGCGATCTGCGCGGACCCGGTCGCAATCGACGCGGACGCCGCGCGGATCCGGTGGACGAGCGTCGACAACGACGCCACGAAACGGTTGAACGCGTCCGACAGCTGGCCGATCTCGTCCTGGCTTTCGACCGTCATCCGGCGCGTCAGGTCGCCCTGGCCGCTCGCGATGTCCGACAGCAGCGTCGCCGCGCGGCGGATCGGCGCTGCGATCGCACGCCCGACCAGCCAGATCACGACCAGCGCGACGCCGAGGCCCGCGATCGCGGCGACGAGCGACGCACTGCGAATCGCACGCGTCACCGGCCCGAGCAGCTCGGCCTGCGGCACTTCGACGACCACGTACGCATTCAGCTCCGGAACGAACGACGTCGCGATGAAGCGCGCGCCGCCGTCGCCGTCGTAGCTCAGCGTCGCATACGGCTTGCCGGCCAGCAGCGTCGACGATGCGTCGCCGGGCAGGCCCGGTTCGTCCTTCAGGAAGTGCTTGCCGTCGATCAGCGACGCATCGCGATGCATCATGATCGCGCCGTCCGGCCGCACGAGGTACGCAAACCCGGTGTCGCCGATCCGGTATGCGGCGATTCCCTTCGCGAGCGCGTCGACGGACAGGCTCATGCCGGCCGCGCCGATCGGCGCGCCGTCGAGCTCCACCCGGCTGTTGATGAACATCATGTAGCCGCCGGCCGTGACCTCGCGGTCCATGTTCACCTCGCAGGCCTTGCCCGACGCGAGGAAATCCGTCAGCCACCGATCCTTGTCGGTGACCTTCCGCTGCAGGCCGGCTTCGTTGTAGTAGTTGCCGCTCTTCACCGACACCCACTGCACGGACGCCGCCTTCTGCTCGTCCTTCACGTTCTTCGCCAGCTGAATCCAGCTGCGCGTGCCGGCATCGGGCTCGCCGTCGGCCTCCCATTGCAGCAGGAACGCATCGCGCGCAAGGAGGCGCGACGCGGCAATCGGCCCGGCCATCTGCCGCTGCACGTCGGCGCGGATGCCGCTCACGGCCGTCGGCAGCTCCTCGCGGACGACGCGATCGCGCACGGCGTTGCCGATCAGACGGACGCTCAACCCGCTCGAAATCGCGACGAACACGAGCAGGCAACTCGTCATGCTGAGAATCAGCTTGTTCTGAATGGACAGCTTGCGCCAGAAATGCATGGGGAACCCTCGATAACCGCTCGGTCTGAGCCAGCCTGGGTTATCGGCAGGCACGCGCGGAATCGCATCGCCGGGTTCACATGTTCGTCATCCGAGATCCGATATGTCGTCGACGGGCGGCCGTCGCGCGCCCGTCGAGGTTCGCGCGCTCAATACGCGACGAAGATCGTCACCCGCCGGTTGCGCGCCCGCGCGGCCGCATCGTCGCCCGCGACGAGCGGCTGCGTATCGGCCCGCCCGATCGCGGCGAGCCGGTGCGGCGCGACGCCGCGATCGGCCAGATAGCGCACGACGCTGCCCGCCCGCGCGGACGACAGCTCCCAGTTCGACTCGTATTTCGCGTTCGCGATCGGCACGCTGTCGGTATGCCCTTCGACGAGGATGTCGCCGCTCGCATGCGCGCTCAGCGCCTGCGCGATCTGGCTCAGCACCGGTGTCGCGTCCGGCAGCAAGCGCGCATCGCCGACGTTGAACAGGATCTTTGCGTCGATGCCGATCTCGATGCCGTGCGGCGCGCGCACGAGCGAGATGTGGCCGGTCGTCTTCAGCGCGTCGAGCGATGCGAGCCACGCGGGCATGCGCCCGGTCGCTGCGTCGGGCGCGCTTGCTGTCCCGCCGTCATGCCGCGCAAGCGTCTGATAACGCGCATCGAGCGCGTTGTATTTCGCGAGCTGCAGCACGTACAGCGCGAGAAACAGCACCATCAGCGTCGTGACGAGATCCGCGTAGGAAATCAGCCAGCGCCCGGACTGCGTGCCTTCGGCGTCATCGTCGTCGCGCCCGGCCGTGGCCGAACCCGCGCGCGCGCCGTCAGTTCGAGCGGTCATGTCGAAGCTCCCGGTGCGTCATGCGAGCGACTCCGCCGCGCGACCGCGCACGTCGCCGGTCAGCCGCGTCTCGATCGTGTGAGGCGACTCCTTGCGCGAGATCGCGAGCAAGCCGTCGAGATACAGCTTGCGGAACCGCAGCTCGCTGTCGATCTGCGCGCGCAGCTTGCCGTAGAGCGGCAGAAACACGAGGTTCGCGAACGCGAGGCCGTAGAGCGTCGCGATGAACGCGACCGCGATGCCCGGCCCGAGCTGCGCCGGTTCGAGAATATGGCTCGTCACCTGCACCAGCCCGAGCACCGAGCCGAGAATGCCGAACGTCGGCGCATAGCCGCCGGCCTGGTGCCAGACGCGCGCGGCCGCGAGGCGGCTGCGCTCGTAGGCGTCGAGCTCGCGCTGCAGCGCGTCCTCGAGCACCGCGGTCGACACGCCGTTCGCGAGCAGTTCGAGCCCGCGCCGCGCGAACGGATGGATGCCGCTCACGTCCATCGATTCGAAGGCGAGCAGCCCGTCGAGCTTCGCGCGATCGCCCCACTCCAGCAGGTCGGTCAGGTGCTTGCGGTCGACTTCCTGCGCGCGCACGAACGCGAGCCGCAGCTGCTTCACCGCATCGAAGAAGCGCGCCCACGTATTCTGGATCATCACCGCGCCGAGCGTGCCGCCGAGCACGATCACGAGCGCTTCGAACTGGAACAGCATTGAAAAATGTCCGCCTTCCAGCGCGAAGCCGAACACGATCGCCACGCCGCCGAGCAGCACGCCGGCGAGGGTCAACAGGTCCATGGATGTCTCCGTCGGGTGGGCGTTACGCGGCGGATGAAGCCGGCGGCACGGACGCCGCCGGCGCCTTGGCCGCGCGCACGGCATCGAGCACGCGCCGCTCGATCTCCTCGATCTCGATCGGGTCGAGCTTGAGCTCGCGGCGCATCACCCACGACACCTCGTTGCGCCGCGCTTCCGTCATCACCGAGAACAGCTTGTCGGCCACCGCGCGATCGTCGAGGCTCGCGATCAGCTTCGCGAGATCGTACGTATCGAATGCGCTGATCACGTCGAACAGCGTGCGCTGGTCGACCCCCACGAGATCCTCGAGCGCGCGCACGTCGCCGCCGGCGCGCGGGCTGCGCCGCGAGAAATACGCGACGCCTTTCTGCCCGACGTAACCGAGCACCTTCGACTTGCGGAACGCGAACACCTCGTCGGCGATCTCGCCGTGCGACAGCTTGTTGAGCAGCAGCTTCCGGTCGACGCCGATCAGCGCTTCGAGATCGGCGAGCTCGATCAGCTCCAGCTCGCTGTTGATCGACACGTCGAGATCGTGATCGGCAACCTGCTGCGCGCGATCGACCACGCGCGCCGCATCGAACGTGACGGTCTGGCGCGCATCCGACGACGCCGGGTAATCGGCCGCGCCGCCGGCATGGTCGCCCTGCGCGGCTTCGATCGTGACGAGATTGAGCTTCTCCATGCGGCGCAGCATCGCAAGCACGTGCGGGCGCGAATGGCCGGCAATCGCGCGGCACCGGCGGATCACCTCCGCGAGCGGCACCGACACCTCCGCATGTGCCTGCATCGGCCGCCGCGACCACGCGTCATCGGAGCCGCGCGCGTCGGCGCCCGCCATCAGCGACAGCACGTGCGCATACGACAGCACGCCCGGCATGAAGTCGGCATGCGTATAGGTCGCGAGCTGGTCGTCCTTGCGCTTCACGCGCCGGATCATCGTGCGCACGATGTGGCGAAGCAGCGCCGACACGTGCTCGATTTCCTCGTCGATCGTCGCGGCCGGCACGACCGTGAGCTGGCAGAACGACAGCGCCTTCGCGGTATGCGCGCGCGGCTCGGCGGCGAGCAGCGCCGATTCGCCGAAGAACTCGCCGCGCCCGAGCGTCGCGACGACGACGCGCTTGTCGTCGCAGCGCGTCGACAGCTCGACCTTGCCGTCGGCGATCAGAAAGATGACGGGCTCGCCGGCGAAGCCCTCCGAGTAGATGATCTCGCCGGGCGCGGCCGTACGCGTCCACGATTGCTGACGATTCATGTTGGTTCCCCTGCAGCGCTGGTTGTTGCGGACTGCGCGTCGCATGTCACATGCATGCGATCGGCAGTCATCCCCGTGCCCGTTTAACGTCATCGGCGCCGGCATCCTTTAGCGAAATCCTGCGCGTTACCGACGAAAATCAACGTGAAACGTTTGCGGATTGCCAGCATCGTCAGCAGATTCTTCGATGCGTGCGCTTGCGTGCGGCACCGCCCGTGAGCGGATCACCGCCTGGCCATCGCGAACGATGCGGCCGATCGTGAGCACGGCAGTGTTGACGATGGCGAAGTCGATGTCGATGTCGATGTCGAAGCCGATGTCGATGTCGATGTCGATGTCGAAGCCGATGTCGAAGTCGAAGTCGAAGTCGAAGTCGATGCCGACGCCGACGCCGAAGCCGAAGCCGAAGCCGATGTCGAAGCCGACCGCGAAGCCGAAGCCGAATCGCAGCGCGTATACCCGAATGCGCCACCACGCCCGGTCGTCAGGAGATTCGCCGTTCCGCCGGCCGTCCCGATGCCCGCGTGCAAATGTTTCGGGATGCTGCGTTTTTGATCGCCAGCCAGCCGCGCAGCAATTTCCATTCCGCAGCATCCGCCCCCTTATTGCGCATATCGTCCGATAATTACCTTTTATTTTCGTCTAAAATCGCGCTTCTTCTTACCTTAGGACGGAACCGAAGTTTTGATTAAACTGACGAAAACCATCTCACGCACGGCCATTGCCGCATGCGTTGCTTATGCCGGGCTGATGCCCTTGTCCCAAACCGCCAACGCCCAGGTCGAACCGCTGAAGAATCCGGTCTACGGCGTCACGCTCGATGACCTGACGAAACTGGATGCGATCATCGCGTCGCTGCAGAACCTGCCGTACCGACCGACGGTGCGCGTCGTGTTCGATCCGGGCACGTCGGCCGCCGACTACTACGCACCGCTGCTGCGCCTGCACTCGGTCGCATACGTGATGGGCGAAGTCTACGATTCGTACTATTTCCCGACGGATATCACGACGTACAAGGCGCGCACGCAGGAACTGGTGTCGCAGCTGAAGAACACGGTCGACGTGTGGGAAATCGCCAACGAAATCAACGGCGAATGGCTGCGCAACGATCCGAGCGGCACGAACACCGTGGTCAATTCGGAAGAGCAGCAGATCGGCCAGATGGTCGCCGCGGCCAACACGATCGTCAAATCGAACGGCGGCAAGACTGCGATCACGCTGTACTACAACGACGACAGCAAGGGCAACAACTGCTGGGAGAAGCCGCAGGATTACTGGAAGACGTGGCCGACCGCGTTCCTGCCCGCAACGGTTCGCCAGCAGGCCGACTACGCGCTGTTCAGCTACTACCCGTACCAGGATTGCCCGGGGCTGAATCCGTCGTGGAACAACGACTTCGCGGCGCTGGAAAGCATCTTCCCGAACGCGAAGGTCGGCTTCGGCGAAATCGGCACGTCGGATATCGCGGCGCCTGCGTCGGTGCAGCAGAACCTGATCAAGACCTACTACCCGATGGTCAACAGCATGACCGATCCGCGTTTCATCGGCGGATTCTTCTGGTGGAACTACGTCGAGCAGATGCTTCCGTATTCGACTAGCTCGTACTTCCAGCTGCTGCGTCAAACGATCATCACGCTCAAGTCGCCCAGCTGATCAGCCTCACCATCGAGTCGCCTGATCGTCAGCGCAGTTGCTCAGAACCACAATGTCGCGCGTACCACGAGACCACGTGCGCGTGCCGCTGACGTCAACCCGAACCGGTATTGCACCGTCACGTCGAGATAGCTCGCCGGCGCGGTATACCTGCCTTCGCGAAACCAGTACCTGAACTGGACCCCTGGCCCCGCACCGATTGCCGTCTTGTCAGGCTGACGGTTGTCGTGATCGCCCGCCACCGCGGCGTGCGGGTAGACGGTCAGCCGGTCGCTGATCATCGGCAAGCGCCACGTGTGCCCGTAACGCAACTCCGAATAGATGATGTAACGCCCGGCATTGATGAAGTACGCACCTTCTACATAGGCCTGCCAGCTGCGCCAGCTCGGTTCGGTGACCCGCAGGTCGGTGCCCGCCTCCGACGAGTAACCCAGACGCATCAGCCAGTCCGTCATCGACAGGCTGCCGATATGGAACAACCGCTCGGCGGTCACCACCACGTTCTGATCGGGTATCGGCTTGTAGCGCACGCCCACCGACCCCTGCACGGTCGGCATGCCGGTCACGTTGCCCGTGCCGTCGTAGGCCGTGCCGTATCCGCGCACGAAGAACTGGAGAATGCGGCCGTTCCGATAGCCGATCTTCGGCGGCTGCCAATACGCCTCGATACCCGGCTGGAGCACGCTGATCGTGCCTTGCGGGCCGAATGCGGCCGACTGGTATGGCGCGCTCAGCACGAAACCCCAGGTGCGCTCGAGTTGCTCGACCTCCCGCCGATAGCCGAACTTGCGCTGCGCGTCGAACGCATGTTCGTTTTCGTCGGCGTCGAGACTCTGCTCGAACATCTGGACGGACTGCTCGTTCAAGCCGATCCGCTTGGCCGCATAGCCGGCGTCCGCGTAGTTCATCGCGTTGCCGGCGCCACCGGCGAAACCTTCCTGAAATGCGTCGAGCGCCTCGCGATCCTTGTGTTCGCGCAGGAGATCATAGGCGTGCTGCAAGGTCCGTTGCGCGGTATCGTCCACCGGCACCTCGGGCTGCTGATCGGCTTGCCGCGCCTGTGCCGCGATCGACGCGGCCATGCTCCGCTCGGCATCGGTCGATGCGTCGCCGGCCGCCAGCTCGGCCACGCGGAGCGCGCTGTCGTGGTCGCCCGCCTGCAAGCTCATCTGCGCGATACGCAACTGAATCACGGCCGATTTTTCATCAGCCAGCGGCGCCAGTGCGACGCCGGCCTCGTGCGGACGCTTCGCCGCGAGCGCACTGTCCGACCACGCGAGGCGCAAGTTGCGCTGCTGCTCCTTGCTCCAGTTTCCAGTCGCGACGGCCGCCGCGAAATTGCTGCACGCGACGTCGTAGCGCATCTGCCGCTGCGCCAGATAGCCATGCTGCGCCAGTACCGCCGCGCTTTTCGGAAAACGAACGCTCAGCGATTCCAGCAGCGCGTCCGCTTCGTCGACTTTCCCTTCGCGCCGGTACACATCCACGAGCAACAGCCCGAGTTGCTCGCTTCCCGGCTGAATCTTGAGGGCGCGCAACGCGTACGCTTCCGCGCGGGGCAGGTCGCCTGCGTTGATCGCCTTGTAGGCGCCATCGGCGAGCCGATAGGCTTTGGGGTTGAGCTGCTGGGCGGCGGATGCCGGCGCCTGCCAGGCGAGCGACAGGGCAATGGCCAGCGCGCTCAAGCGTGCGCAGCGCTTGAGGCCGGCCGCGATCGGACGTGTCGAGCGCTTCATGCCTGTTCTCCCGACGGCTTTTTCACCGGCACTGCCTGCTGCGTCGCGCCGTCGCCGTCGCGCAGCCGCGCGATTTCGACGAAGCGCGAGTGCCGGCCGAGTTCGGCGGCGATCTCCGCATCGCAGGCAATGAAATACGCAACGTTCGTTCGGGCGCCGCGCCGCACGACGTCCTGTTCGTCGTGCGTGAGCGGCCGCCCGACCGCGACGTTCAGCGTCCCGTCGGCGGCGGTCGAAAACGGGACGACACGATACGCGTACTGCAGCTCGAATGCCAGCGAGTCCGCGAAGTGGCCCACCGCCACGTTGCCGAGGCTTACCCGCGGCAGATCGGCCTGCTCGGCGATCGCATCCGCCAGCGATTCGGTGGACAACGCACTGGCTTCGAGCAACAGTTCGCCCAGCCGCTTGCCGCATGTCAGTTGCCGCTCGAGGCCGTCCTCCAGTTGCGCCGGGGAAACCACGCCCCAGCCGACCAGGATCTCGCCGATCTTGTGGCGCACTTTCCCGAGTTCTTCGTTGGACAGGTATGTGTGACTGGTCTTGTCCCATGCGATCGGCTTGCCGCTCACCAGGTGGCCGACATAGATGCGCCACGCGCGACTCACCGCGCAGAAATTGATCAGGTTGTTGACGAACATCCTCGGGATCGAGAGCAGCCCCTGGAGCGGGCCGTTCAGCTTGCTGACGAAGTAGAAGCGCTGTCCGGCACGGGCGAACAGCATGAGGGTGTTGACCCACAGCAGCGGCGTGACCCAGGCACTGGCCGTCACGAGGTGAGCGCTGGCGGGAATGACGTGACCGGCATTCTGAAGAACGGAAAGCAACACGAAGTTGAGCAGCACGCCATAGGCAATCACCGAAAACAGCGACGTCACGATGCCCTTGCGATCGTGGAAGAACATGTAGCGGGTGAGGAAGTCGCCCTTCCAGCCGAGTTGCTCCCAGCCTTGAAACGCAATGCCGAGAATCCAGCGCGCGCGCTGCCGGTAGGCGGTGCGGAATGTCTTGGGAAAGTACTCGCGCGTGGCCAGCAGGTTTCGACCGGCGGCACCGTCCTTGGCGCGATTGCCGCCGGCATCGCGCACGATGTCCGAAAGCGGCGTGCGGGCGAAGGTTTCCTTCATGCCGAGGTCTCTCAAGCGAAAGCTGAAGTCATAGTCCTCGGTCAGCGAACTCGTGTTGAACGGGCAACCGTTGCGCTCCTTCATCGCCGCTTCGATCGAACGCCGGCTGTAGCATGATGCAACACCCGCGCCCGGCACGACCCCGGTCAAGCGTGCCCGCACCGGCACGTCCTTCTGGTGCGTTTCGCTGAAATCGTCGAGATAGCAGCCGGCGACGAACTCGTTCCATTTCCGGGGCAATGACAGCACGGGAAGCTGGACCAGATCGCTCTCCGCCACCGCATGGTTGAGGTACTTGAGTTCGACCGGATGAATGACATCTTCGCAGTCGTGCATGACGACGCCCGCGAACTGAATATGATGGACCGCTTCGTAACGCAGGATCGCTTCGAGAATCCAGTTGAGGCAGTCCGCCTTGCAGGTCGGCCCGTCGTTCATGACCGTGGCACGCGTCACCCTGCCCGGATACCGGCGGACCATCCGTTCGACTTCCGCCGTGGTTTCGGCGTCGTTGTGATAGGTGCCGACGAAGATGACATACCGCTCGTACTCGATGGTCGCCAGCGTGTTTTCGATCATCTTGGCGATCACGTCGTACTCTTTCCATGCCGGCACCATGAGTGCCAGATGGCGCTCTTCCAGCGCGCGCAGCATGCCGATGTCGACGGTCTGCGATTTCTCGCGACGCAGGATGCGCCCGATTTCGAATGACCAGTAACAGCCATCCAGCGTCAGGTCATCCAGCGTGCTGACCAGGATGACGAGGGCGGTCACAATGGCGACAAGGTTGAGCGCATATAAATACGCACTCCATATCATATTATCCATTACCTTTCCGCGATTTTCGCTCGTCTGTATTTCTTCTCCGCACACCAACGGAAGACGAAACCGCCCCGTCCCCGTCGACCCCGTCACGTCCACTCCTGCGGCTAACGCCACATCCGTTCTCGTCGTTCTCAAAAGACTCGAGGCTGCCTGGAGCGCTATTGATACGACCACGCAACATCACCAAAAATGCAACGTGTTCAGTGGATGACTTTTGACAGCCGGTTTCCCCGCTTGCCTGCATTCGTCCCCTGCGTGCGCCGGCGCTTGCAGCCGCCCCCCGATCCAGCGCCTTGCAGTGCGCCCCATACACCGCCTCTTCGATACACAGCGCTTCAAGCAAGTCGTGCGCCATCGTCCACCACCCTTGCGCCTTCCGGGTACCGGGCGTGTGCCGCACACGATCGGCGAATCGAAACCGAGCCAAATGTTTCAGTGCTGAAACATGCGGACCGGCGTTCCGAATATGAGACGTTTGGCAGGTTCTCTACCCGCGCCCCCGATCATCGCGACCGGAGCGCGTCACGCGATTCCGTCGATCCTGGACGGACGGATCGACGATGAAACCGAAAATCCGGTGCTCCGGTCGCCGTTGGATGGATGCGCCGCCGGCTCGGTTGCCGCGTTGCCGTGGGCGGAACGAAGCACGCAACCGGTTTCACCTGAATCGCTCAAACAGACGTTACGCGTTCGTCGGACCCAATTTCCGAAACCGGTCGCGTTGCATGCGTGAAACGTTTATCGAGACAATTTCGGACCGTCTCGACGCGCCGATTTTGGCATCCCGGCCCGGTGTCCATTTGCGGCGGATGGTACAGAACTAGCTTGAAAGCCAACTGTCCGGTTTCGTTTCATTAACCGGGGTATTAAACGCAAAAAAATAACGACATAACACCCGATTCTAAATCGGGCAATGGGGCGTGCTCGTTTCGTTAACGAGAATCCAATTTGCATATCAAAGGATGAAAATCATGCCCTCGCATCGCAATCGATTTTTTCGAATCGGGTTGAGCACCGTTGGGCTACTCCTTGCATTGAGTCCCGCGCTCGTCATCACCAGCGCGGTTCAGCATGCGAGTGCGCAGCAGACGAACCAGTCGTCCGGCGGCAAGATCAAGCCCCCGCCATTGCCAAACGGCTCTGCCCAAGTCAACGTGAAACCCGGCATGTCCGATGAGGATTGGGACAAGGCATACAAGGAGACGGGGCGCCCGAAGTTCAGCAGAAATTCCGTCAAGAAGCACGGCGGCAACATCGAACGCGACTAGGGAGATACGGCCATGAAAAAGATCTTGATCGTCATAGCCCTGCTTGCCGGACTCGCGCAAATGACATTGCCGGGCACGGCGCACGCGCAGACCACGACCGCACATACGCTCGTGTTATACGACAACCCGGCCAACGACCCGTTTTCGAAGCTCGGCCTGATGTACAGCATCATGTTGAGGAACCTGCTCGGCCACTTCAATACGACCGTCGACCTGGTACCGATACAGAACTACACGTCCGGCATGATCGGGAGCCACGACGCCACGTTCTATATCGGCGACTACTACAACAACCCGATTCCGACGGCGTTCATGAGCGACGTGATGACCGCCACGAAAACCGTGGTCTGGTTCAAGTACAACCTGTGGCAGCTCGCGTGGAACACGGCCTATACGTTCAACCAGACCTTCGGGTTCAGCTTCCTGGGCCTTGCCGGGATGAACGCGACGCCTTCGTCGAGCAATCCGAATCCCGGCTTCTACGACACCGTCACGTACAAGAACCTGGCGATGGTCAAGTACTACGCGTTCGACGCGTCGACCGGCGCCATCAACGCGGACCCGGATGTCGGCCTGACCCAGGTTCTCGATGCCACCAAGGCGCAAGTGCTCGTCACCATCAAGAACAGCAAGAGCGGCGCAACGACGCCCTACGTCATGCGCTCCGGCAAGTTCTGGTACTTCGCGGACATGCCGTTCTCCTACATCGGCCCGACGGATCGCTACCTGGTGATATGCGACATCCTGCACGACATCCTGCAGACCAATGCACCGGTGAATCATCGTGCACTGGTCCGCCTCGAGGATCTGGACGCATTCACGACGACGAGCTCGATGAGGCAGCTGTCGGACTATCTGTACTCGAAGAGGATCAAGTTCACGATGGCGACCATTCCGTTGTATACCGACCCGAACGGGTATTACAACGGCGGTGTGCCGGAGACGATTCACCTCGCGCAGGCAACGGGCCTCAAGAGCGGGTTGAACTACGCGCTCCTGCGCGGCGGCTCGATCGTGATGCACGGCTATACGCACCAGTATGACTCGACGCCGAATCTTCTGAACGCAGTCAGCGGAAGCGACTACGAGTTCTGGTACGCGGTCCAGAATCGTCCGGTCGACGAGGACTCGGTGCAATGGGCGAAAGGCAGAATGGCCGACGGCCTGCTCGAGTTCACGCTCAACGGCTACAAGATCGTCGGCTGGGCTGCGCCGCAGTACCAGATGTCGCCGAAGGCATCAACGGCCACGGCGCAGACGTTCCCGACCACGTTCCAGCGGGCCGTCTACTACACGTCGACCAATCCTCAGATCGGGACGGGCGCACCCAACCAGGACTTTTCGGCCGGGCAATTCTTCCCGTACATCATCAACTCCGATTACTACGGGCAACGAATCATTCCGGAGAACCTGGGCAGCCTTCAGTACAACATCTGCAGTATCGACCCGTTCTCGTGCATCACGTACACGTGGCAGCAAATCGTCACCAACGCGCAATACGGTCTGGCGGTGCGGGACGGCTTCGCGTCGTTCTTCTTCCATCCGTACTGGCTCGAGCCCGATCTCGGGCTACCCGCCTTCCAGGACTTCCAGAGTATCGTGACGGGCATCACGAATCTCGGCTACACATGGGCGGACGGCACGACGGCCAAGTGACGCGAGCCGGTGGAAGCCTCGTGCGACCCGCAGCAGCAAGGCGGGTCGCACGTTTGCATGTGATCGGCTACGATGTCGCGCAGGAATGCTTCCGGGGAGGCCGCGATGATCACGTACGCCATCCCGGCCTTGCGCGGGATTCGACTGCGTCTGGGCCGGTTCCGGCACGCAGGCCGGCCACGCCGGCGCGCGCGCGCGCCGCGTTCGTCCCGCGCGGCGATGCTCGCGGCCGTCGGGGCATCGCTCGCCGTGGCCGCGTGCAGCTGGACGCCGCATGACGTGCATGCCGACGGAATCGTCTGGCAGGTGGACAACGCGACGACGAATCCCGTCGGAAACTGGCAACAGCTCGGCGTGCACGATCTGTTGATCCAGTGGAGCGTTGTCGACGATACCGCGTACGTGCCCGACGCCGGCATCCGTCCCGCGGCACACCTTCCCGACTGGGGGCGCATCGGCCGTGAACCCTGGGCCAGAAACGTCATCCTGGGCCTCGCCGGTTACCAGGATGAAAAGCGAGCACGCACCCATCTGTCGACACTCGCGGACCAGTCCCTGGCGGTAGCGCGCACGCACGTTCCGCTGAATGTCACCGGCTACTACTTCCCGGTCGAAATCGACCCGACCTGGCAGGACGCGCCAAAGCTGGCCGATATCCTGAAGCGACTGCCGCGTCCGCTGTGGGTAAGCGTCTACGACCAGACCAATATCGGCGGGAAGGCGCTGGTGGACTGGCTCGTGTCGTGGCTGCCGTCGGACGTCGGGGTGTTCTTCCAGGACGGCTGCGGCGTCTATGCGCGCGAACCCCACGTCGCGCGCACCTATGTCGACGAGCTGACCTCGCGCCTCGGAAAGCAACGTGTGCGGGTAATCGCGGAGGCCTTCCGGCCCGCCGAGCACGGGGGATTCCGGGCGGCCAGCGCCGACGAATTGAGCAGGCAGCTGACAACCTACCGTGGCTATCAAGTCTATCTGTTCGATGGCCCGCACTATGTGTCGGACAACCTCACACGCGAACTCCTCACGCGTCCGGCCAAGCCACCCGCGGCCGAGCCGGCCAAAACGAGTCCCTGATCCTGCTGCGCCGTGCTGCAATGCGGGGAGCGAGCCTCAGGGTGCCCGGCAACAGGTAAGCGACGCCCTGCCGAAACGGCGGGGCGCGATGCCCGACAGATGCTGCGCGGGCAATGCGCGAGCAGGACACGCGCGGCCGCATCGACGATTCGTTTCGATGCACGTGCCGGTCATCCGGTTGAACGCGCGAAGGTGCGTTGCAGGTCAGAACTCCATGTCGAGTTCGTCGATGTCTTCGTGCTCCGCCTTCGCGGCATCGATCCACTCCGCCACGAACGGATGCGCGAGCATGCGCATGCAGTACTCGGCAATATCGGGTTCGAGTTTCACGTCGTACGTCAGGAATCGCGTGACGACCGGCGCGTACATCGCATCGGCGATGCCGATCTGCTCGCCGAACAGCCAGGGGCCGCCATACGCGGCCAGACACGCGCGCCAGATCGTCACGATGCGCTCGATGTCGTGCTGCGCACGCGACCAGATCCGGAAGCCGGGAAAATGCGCACGCAGGTTCATCGGCAGCGCGGAGCGCAGCGCACTGAAACCGGAATGCATCTCGCCGCAGATCGACCGGCAATGCGCACGCGCACGCCGGTCGTCGGGCAGCAGCCGCGCCTGCGGCCGGATTTCGTTCAGGTATTCGGCGATCGCGAGCGTGTCCCATACCGTGCTGCCGTCGTGTGTCAGGCACGGCACGAGAATCGACGGCGACAGCAGCAGCAGTTCCGCGCGCGATGCCGCATCGATCGGCACGCTGATCGTCTCGAACGCGAGGCCGCTCAGCTTCGCGAGCAGCCAGCCACGCATCGACCACGACGAGTAATTGCGGCTGCTGATGGTCAACGTCGTCTGTCCGGTAACGTCCATGTCGCTCCCCTGCTGATTGCCGTTCGTACCCCTGCACCGAAAGCGCGCGCCACGCCGTGCGAAGCGCACCACGCCTGTGCGAAGCATTCGCCGAAGTGGCGCAGCGCGCTGCCCGGCGCAGCGACACATCGAGTACGCCGAGCGTCGTTGGCAACGGCGGCGCATCGCATTCGGTCGTCGGGCCCCACGCGCCGCATGCATCGCCGCATGAGACGCCGCGCGCGTCGCCACGCGTATCGCCGCATTCGCAAACCCCGTGCAACGCGCGTGCCAGCCGCACGCTGGCATACGGCTTGCCTCGCTCGACGTAACGCGACGCAACGAACGACGGCCATGAACCTGCTTGCCTATCCTTTCTACCAATGGTCTGCCGAATGCCTGCGTCCGGCGCGCGCATGGGCGGCCGCCACGCGCGCGACGATGTCGCTGTGGCCGCCCGCCACGTCGACCCCGACGGGCCGCATGGTCGACGCGCTGTGCGAACTGCTCGAATGCTGCGCGTTCTCGCACCGGCGTCCGGCGTTCGGCATCGCGTCGACCGTCGTCGACGGCGAAGTGGTGCCGATCGTCGAGGAAGCCGCGGCGGCCACGCCGTTCGGCACGCTGCTGCATTTCCGCAAGGCGCGGCCGGTGGCGCGCCAGCCTCGCGTGCTGATCGTCGCGCCGATGTCCGGGCATTTCGCGACGCTGCTCCGCGGCACGGTCAGCACGATGCTGGCCGATCACGACGTGTACATCACCGATTGGCACAACCCGCGCGACATCCCGCTCGCGGCGGGCCGCTTCGGCTTCGACGAATACGTCGGGCACGTGATCGATTTCATTCGCCACATCGGCCCGGATGCGCACGTGCTCGCGATCTGCCAGCCGACCGTCGCCGCGCTTTCGGCGGTCGCGCTGATGGCCGCCGCCGGCGATCCCGCCCAACCCGCGAGCCTGACGTTGATGGCGGGGCCGATCGACTGCCGCGTGAATCCGACGAAGGTCAACGCGCTCGCCACGAGCCGGCCGATCGAATGGTTCGCGCGCAACCTGATCAGCGTGGTGCCGGCCGGCTTCGTCGGGGCGCAGCGCTGCGTGTATCCGGGCTTCGTGCAGGTCGGCGCGTTCATGTCGATGAATCCCGACCGCCATGCGGCGTCGTTTTCCGACCTGTACTACGAGCGCGCGAAAGGCGACCCCGCGAAGGCCGACACGCTGCGCCACTTCTACGACGAATACTTCGCGACGGCCGACCTCACCGCGGAGTTCTACCTGGAGACGGTCGAGAAGGTATTCCAGCAATACGCGCTCGCGCGCGGCGAGCTGACGGTCGGCGACCGGCTGGTGGAACCGGCCGCGATCCACCGCACCGCGCTGTTGACGATCGAGGGCGAGAAGGACGACATCTGCGCCGTGGGCCAGACGGTGGCCGCGCAGGAGCTGTGTTCGGGATTGCCGCCGTACCTGAAAACGCACCACGTGCAGACGGGCGCGGGCCATTATGGCGTGTTCAACGGCGGCCGCTGGGAAACGCAGATTTATCCGATCGTGCGCGCGACGATCCACGACAACGAGCCGTACGATCGCACCGCTACGAACGGCAGCGCGAGCGGCGCGCACTACGTGACGCTGCGGGCGTTGCTCGACGCGCGCGCGGCCGGTCGCGACGCGACGGCGGCCGCGGCGCCATCCGATCACGTGCACTGAGCCCGCGCGGGATGGCAACGCTCGGTGCGGCACACCGGCGTTGCGCTCGAATCGCCCCGCCCGGATGGCGGGGCGCGATGCCGGGCAGTGCGCGAGCGGCAACGCTCGCGCGTTCCGCCGGTGTTACGAACAAGCCTTGCCGTGCGACGCGTGGTAGCCCTTCGCCTTCGCATCGGCTTCCGACATGTAGCTGCCGTGCTTCGTCTTGCCGTAGTACTTGTCGGTCGAGCAATGGTAGACCTTCGTGCTGTCGTTGGCCCACACCTTGCCCGCGCCGCCGCCGGGCGCCGCCGCGGCGGTCGTCGCGGGCGCGCTCTTCGCCGGGGCGGCGCCGGATGCGGCGGAAGCGACAGCCGCGCTCGCGGGGGCCGCGGCCGGTGCGCTCGCCGCGGCTGCCGACGCTGCGCCATACCACGTCTTCACGCCCTTGTGGCCGGCGCACGCGCCCTTCTTCGACGCGCCCGAGTAGAACGAGCCGTCCTTGCACAGCCCGGTCGTACCGGCCGGCGCGCTGGCCGGAACCTGTGCGAACGCACCGATCGACACACCCATGCCCGCGACGAGCGCGGCGATCAACATCGTCTTTTTCATGATCCTCTCCTGATTTGCCTGAACGGGAAAAGCGTCCCGACGCTTTGCCGGGAATAACGCGTCGCGGGTCAACGGGCCCAGCGGCACACGCGGTGATGGTGGTGATCGAAATGGCACACGCGGTGCGAATGGGCTTCGGCCAGCGCCGGCACGAGGGTGGCACAGGCGACGGCCGTCACGGTCAGGATCTTCGCGATGCGGGTCATGGACATTCTCCTGGGTAGGCCAGCCGGTGGTCCGGCTGTTACGTCCTTAACGCCGGTCGCCGACGCGCCGTGCACCGCACCTGCATCGAATTGACGATCTTTGACACCGTGTAACGAAACATCACGCGAAGCTGACAAATTGCCGCCTGTTTTTTCGATTTCCTTACGCGGCAAATGCTTCGGATGTCGAATGACCCGTTCGGAACCCGAAGCCCGGACAGGATCCATAAAAAAACCGCCCGAAGGCGGTCTTTCTTGGTCACGCGGATGCCTCGCATCCGATGCGACGGAGGGCTACGCGCCCGCGTCGCCCCACGGCGTCGGCGCCGGCACCGCGCATGGCCCTTCGACGTCGATCGACTTGAAATCGGCCGGCCCGACGATCTCCAGGTACTCCATGTCGGGCGAGTAGTCGAACAGGTAGTGCACGATTCCCGGCGCCTGGTGCACGCAGTCGCCGGCGCTCACCAGCGTCTCGCGATCGCCGTACATGAAGCGCGCCCAGCCCTTCAGCATCATCACGATGTGGAACTCGGCCTCGTGACGGTGCCAGCCGGTGCCCGCCGCCGGTGCATGATTCGCCCTGACGAGTTGCGCGACGACCTTGCCGTTCGTCGCGGCCGCGATGCCGAGATCGCGATACAGGAAGAAGTCGCGCAGGCCTTCGCCTTGATATGCGGTGTCCTGCGGCTTCACGTGGGAAAAAGCGGTAGGGGTCGGCGTGCTCATCGCGGCGCTCCTCGATCGAAAGAGTCGTCCGAAACAAGCATTTAGCGTTCCAGGCTGCGGCGGCCCCCGCTTACTTGAGCCGCCCCGACAGGAACTGCCCGAGCCGCTCGCTCTTCGGGTTGACGAGGATCTCCCGCGGATCGCCCTCTTCCTCGATCTTCCCCTGATGCAGGAAGATCACGTGGTTCGACACGTTGCGCGCGAAACCCATCTCGTGCGTGACGACGACCATCGTGCGGCCTTCCTCGGCGAGCTTCTGCATCACCTTCAGCACTTCGCCCACCAGTTCCGGATCGAGCGCCGACGTCGGCTCGTCGAACAGCATCACTTCGGGCTCCATCGCGAGCGCACGCGCGATCGCGACACGCTGCTGCTGGCCGCCCGACAGGTGCGACGGATACATGCCTTCGACGCGCGGCGCGAGCCCGACCTTCTCCAGATACTTGCGTGCCCGCGCAACGGCCTCTTCCTTGCCGATCCCCAGCACGGCCATCGGTGCCTCGATCACGTTCTCGAGCACCGTCATGTGCGACCACAGGTTGAAGTGCTGGAACACCATCGACAGCTTCGTGCGCATCCGCTGCAGCTGCTTCTGGTCGGCCACGCGCAGCGAGCCGTTACGGTCGCGCGCGGTCTGGATCGGCTCGCTGCCGATCGTGATCTGCCCCGAGCACGGCTGCTCGAGGAAGTTGATGCAGCGCAGGAACGTGCTCTTGCCGGAGCCGCTCGAGCCGATGATGCTGATCACGTCGCCGGCCTTCGCCTTCATCGATACGCCCTTCAACACCTCGTTGTCGCCGAACTTCTTGTGCAGGTTGTCAACGGTGAGCTTGTACATGCTTGGTCCTTCCTTGCGAATGCATTAGTGGCTGCGCGGCGAGAGGTACGCGAGCCAGCGCGTCTCGAGCTTGCGGAACGCCCAGATGAGCGTGAGCACGACGATGGCGTACAGCACGGCGGCGATGCCGTAGGCCTGGAACGACATGTACGTCGCGGAGTTGACGTCGCGCGTGACCTTCAGGATGTCGGGAACGGTCGCGGTGAACGCGAGGGTCGTCGCGTGCAGCATCAGGATCACTTCGTTGCTGTAGCTCGGCAGTGAGCGGCGCAGCGCGGACGGCAGGATGATGCGCGTATAGAGCTTGAAGCGCGACATCCCGTAGGCCATCCCGGCCTCGATCTCGCCGGCCGACGTGGCCTTGATCGCACCCGCGAAGATCTCGGTCGCATACGCGCATTCGTTCAGCACGAACGCGAGCAGCGTGCAGTTCATCGCGTTGCGGAAGAACGTGTCGAGCAGCACGTGGTTGTGCACGACCTGCAGACTGTAGATGCCGGTGTAGCACATCAGCAGCTGCACGTAGAGCGGCGTGCCGCGGAACACGTACGTATAGAGCCACACGGGGCCCGAGATCCAGCGGTTCGACGACGCGCGCGCGATCGCGAGCGGCACGGCGAGCGCGAAGCCGAACGCGATCGACACGACCAGCAGCCACAGCGTGATCGCGAGGCCGCTGAAGCGGTAACCGTCGGTATAGAGATAGCTTTGCCAGTACTGGCTGACGAGTTCGATCACAGTGCAAGCCTCCGGACGCCGACGGAATAACGCTTCTCCAGGTGGTGCAGCACGACGTTCGACACCGTCGTGATCGCGAGGTAGATCGCGCCGGCCGCGAGCGTGAAGAAGAAGAAATCGAGCGTGCTCTTGCCGGCGTCCTGCGACGCCTTCACGACGTCGGCGAGGCCGATGATCGACACCAGCGCGGTGGCCTTCACGAGCACCTGCCAGTTGTTGCCGATGCCCGGCAGCGCGAAGCGCATCATCTGCGGGAACAGGATGCGGTGGAACACGCGCCAGCCGCTCATCCCGTATGCGAAGCCCGCTTCGAGCTGGCCGCGCGGCACCGCGAGGAATGCGCCGCGGAACGTCTCGGTGAAGTACGCGCCGTAGATGAAGCCGAGCGTCACGACGCCGGCCACGAACGGGTCGATGTCGATCTGGTCCCAGCCGAGCAGGTCGGTCGCGTCGTTCAGCAGGATCTGGATCCCGTAGAACAGCAGCAGCATCAGCACGAGATCGGGTACCGCGCGGATCAGCGTCGTATAGAACGTGCCGACCGACTTGAGCACGCGGTTGGTCGAGAGTTTCGCTGCCGCGCCCGCGAGGCCCAGTATCAGCGACGCGGCAAGCGACAGCACCGCGAGCTTCACGGTCTCGACCGTGCCGGCCCACAACAGCGGGCCAAATCCTTGGAAGATCATATAAGGGATCCAGAACGATGTGGCTGGATTGTCAATAGCCATTAACCGCGCATCAAACGAGTTCTGCGCACTACCTGATGCCGTCTGCTCATCAAGCCAGAGGCATCACGCGAAGCGGGCGGCGCGCGCCACGGCCGGTGCGCGCCGCGAAGGCGTCAGCCGCCGTACACGTCGAATGCGAAGTACTTCTTCTCGAGCTTCTTGTAGGTGCCGTCCTTGATCATGTCGGCGATCGCATGGTCGATCTTCGCCTTCAGGTCGGCGTCGTCCTTGCGCAGGCCGATGCCGGCGCCGTTGCCGAGCGTCTTCGGATCGTCGATGTCCTTGCCGGCGAATTCGAAGTTCGCGCCACGCGGTGTCTTCAGGAAGCCGATATCGGCCTGCACCGCGTCCTGCAGCGCGGCGTCGAGGCGGCCGGACATCAGGTCCTGGTACACGCCGTCCTGGTTCTGGTAAGGCACGACCTGCACGCCCTTCGGCGCCCAGTAGGCCTTCGCGTAGGTTTCCTGGATCGTGCCCTGCTCGACGCCGACCGACTTGCCCTTCAGCGATTCGGCCGTCGGCTGCAGGTTCGCGCCCTTCTTCGCGACGAGGCGCGTCGGCGTGTTGAACAGCTTGTCGGAGAACGCGATCTGCTCGGCACGCGCCGGCGTCATCGACATCGACGACAGCACGCCGTCGAACTTCTTCGCCTTCAGCGCCGGGATCATCCCGTCGAAGTCGTTCTCGATCCACACGCACTTCGCCTTCAGGCGCGCGCAGATCTCGTTGCCGAGATCGACGTCGAAGCCGACGACCTTGCCGCTTGCATCCTTCGATTCGAACGGCGGATAGCTGGCGTCGACGCCGAACCGGATCGTCGACCAATCCTTGGCGTGGGCACCGACCGCGAGGCAGGCAAGGGCAATACTGAGCGCGAGTTTCTTCATGGCGTTCCTGTCATAGGCGAACTGGGCACGGGTCCCGTCGGGCGTCGCCGCCGCGAACCCTTCCAACCGGGAGGTCATCCGTCAGACGACTCTCCAAGTTGTACATACAACTTTGCCTTTTTCAGGTCACTGCCAGCAATCCGTGTTTATCTCTAATTGTCGGCGGATTGTTTACCTGAGCGAATTTTCCTTATATTTCAATTCGCTACACCTTACATGAAGCTGAACCCCTTGTTTCGGTGCGGATTCGGCACATCGTCGCCGCGCATGCATTTGTCTATACTTTTCGTTTGCCGCGCTCGCCGGCGCGGCGGCGGCGCTCCGTACGGCCCCTGCGGGCCCTTGGCCCGCGCGCCGGATGCGGGTCGGAATAACCCGAATCCCGGGCCCACAGTCGGGCCCGCGCGGCGTCGAACCCGGTACACTCCGCCCGGACACCGCACGAAGGCCCGCGCGCGACGGCACGCGGCCGCCGTCTCTCGAACAGCAATGCAATGACCACACCGATCTATCAGGAAATCAAGGACTTCATCCTCGCGCGCATTCATGCGGGCGAGTGGGCGGAAGGCGACCAGGTGCCGTCGGAAAACGAGCTCGCGCGCGAATTCAACGTCGCGCGGATGACGGTCAACCGCGCGCTGCGCGAACTGACGGCCGAGCAGGTGCTCACGCGCACGCGCGGCTCGGGCACGTATGTCGCGTCGCCGAAATACGAATCGACGCTGGTGGCGATCCGCAGCATCTCGGACGAAGTCGCCGCGCGCGGCCATGGGTATCGCGCGCAGGTGCTGGAGGTCGGCGCGGCCATCGCCGACGCGAAGCTCGCCGACGAGCTGCGGCTCGACGCCGGCAGCCCGATCTTCCACTCACGCGTGCTGCACTTCGAGAACGACACGCCGGTGCAACTCGAGGAACGCTGGGTCAATCCCGCCTGCGCGCCCGAATACGCACTGCAGGACTTCACGACGACGACGCCGAACCAGTACCTCACGCGCGTCGCGCCGCTGCAGCGGGTCGAATACCGGATCGAGGCCGCGATGCCCGATGCGCAAACGCGCCGCCACCTGACGATGGACGAACGCGAGCCCTGCCTGCTGCTGCATCGGCGCACATGGTCGCAGGGGATGGTCGCGTCGGTGGCCAATCTGTGGCACCCGGGCAGCCGCTACCGGTTCACCGGGCATTTCTGACGCGGCGCCGGCGCGTTCACCGCATGCCGGGCCGCCCCCAGCGCTCGATCGCGGCGACCGCCCGCCGCACGCCGTCCTCCCGTGCGATCCGCGCACCGAGTCCGGCGGCGCGCGCCTGCGTGTCGGCACGCGCCGCGAACGCGATCGCGCGTGCGAGCGCGGCGGCGTCCACGCGCCGGCCCGCCACCGGCGCATCGGCCACACCGAGCCGATGCAGCCGGTTCGCCCAGAAGAACTGATCGCCCGCGAACGGCACGACGACCGACGGAATGCCCGCCCGCGCGGCCGAATGCGTGGTACCCGATCCGCCGTGGTGGATCGCCATCGATACATGCGGAAACAACCGGTCGTGCGGCGTCTCGCCGATCACGCACACGCGCGCCGGCAGCATCGACGCATCGATGCCGCTCCAGCCCGGGTGGAACAGCGCGCGCCGGCCGTCGAGCGCCTGCAGCAGCGCGCCGACCATCGCGGCGCGATCGAACCCGGCCATGCTGCCGAAGCCGATGTACACGGGCGGCTCGCCCGCGCCGAGAAAGGTCGCCAGCGCCGGCGGCGGCGTCCACGCCGGCGCGTCGGCGTGCCACTGACCGCAGGCCTGCACGTGTGACGGCCAGTCGGCCGGATCGGACAGCAGCACGGGCGACACGCCGTACAGCATCGGATGATCGGTCCAGACGTGCCGGCGCGCCGGCAGGCCGCACACGCTGGCGCGCGCTGCATTGGTCGCGTTCCTGAACGCGTGCCACAGCAGCGCGTTCACGAGCCGGTGGCTCGCGCGATTCAGCCAGCGCGGCACCTTGCCGGGCGGCAGGAACGGCGACGCGAATGCCGCGGTCGGCGTGATCGGAATCATCCCCGTGCCGATCGCCGGCACGCCGCGATACTCGGCGACCGACAGCCCGACGAACGACGCCAGCCCCGACACCAGGATCGCATCGCAACCGGCCGACGCGGCCGCGACTTCGCGCATCCATGCCGCCGTGTTCGCATTCGCGATCGCCGCGAGCGCCTTCGACGTGTCGTTGAAGCCGCCGCGCCCGCGCACCGCGTCCGACAACGCGCCATCCGGCGCGATCGCCGCGCGGATATCGCCGGACAACGGCGCGCACGGCACCCCGAGCGCGGCGGCCGAACCGAGCGTCGCGGCGTCGGCCAGCAACCGGACCTCGTGGCCCGCATCCAGCAGCGCACGGCCGAGCGCCGCGAGCGGACGCGTGTCGCCTTCGGTGCCGTAAGTGACGATGACGAGCTTCATGCGTGAACTCCCCCTGCACGATGCAGGCAAGTGGATTCATAAAAATGCACGTCGTATACTAATGCAATTCGTGCACTTTCATTCGATACCGAACCATGCCGACGACGACCGACGATCCGGGCCGCCGCGCACGCAAGCGCATCCAGATGCTCGCGCATCTCGCCGACACCGGCGCCCGCCTGTTCGATGTGCATGGCTACGATGCCGTGACGATGGAGCAGATCGCCGCGCAGGCCGATGTCGCGAAACGAACGCTGTACAACCACTTTCCGACGAAGGAAGCCGTGCTCGCGCACTGGCTCGAAGGCGAACTCGCGCGCGACCTCGCGCACCTGCAGCGCGACGTCGCACGACGGAAGACCTTCGCGTCGCGGATCGCCTGCGTGCTCGACGCGTCGGCCGCGTGGTGCGAGCAGCACCCGGTGTACCTGCTCGCCTACCTGCGGCATCGGTTCCTGAGCATCGGCGTGACGGAAGCGGAAAGCGGGAAGGACGACGGCAGCGACATCGCGCTCGTGTGGCAGCAGCTGATCGCGGCCGGACAGCAGGCGGGCGAACTGGACCCGGCGCTGGCGGCCGACCAGCTCGCCACGTGGTTCCATCATCTGTATCTCGCGGCGATGCTGCGCTGGCTGACCGTGCCGGAGTTGTCGCTGAAGCGGGAATTCCGGTCGGTCGCGAAGCTGTTCGTCGAAGGCGCGCAAGCGAAAGGCTGAGCGGCCGCCCAAGCGACGCTCGGGCAGGAAGGTGCGCGCGCATCGAACGTGCACGGCGCGCCGACGCAATTCACGCGCACGCCGGGCGCGCTGCGCGCTGGCCTGCGATCTGGAACACCATCCGGAATCGCTGCTGCCCGGCAACGCGGGCGACACGCAACCGGCCGACGCGTCGCGCTCCGCGAGCGAAAACCGCTGAACGCTTCGCGCGATGCGCCGGGATTTTTACAACGCATGCACGCACGGGATGCCAAATCTTCCGCGCAGCAGTATGCTGATGTCGTACGGCCCCGCACGATGCCTCGGGCAATCCCTTAGTCCGCACGTCGTCGCGCCGCCGTCGCGACCGCAATCATGCGTTTGCAAGGAGGGCTTCGTGATGGCTACCATGCATCAGCACTTCCACCTCGAACTACGGCACGCCACGGCGCCGACGTATTTCATCAGCTACCTGTTTCCCGCCTTGCTGTTCGTCTACGAACTGCTGCGCGTCGGCCAATGGATCCGCGATCACGGGATGCAATTCGCCGCGTTCAAGCAGATGGGTTACGAGTACCTGCTGATGCTGCTGTTCGTCGGGCTGCAGATCGTCGTCGAGGCGATCTTCCTGCTCGGCGCCGCGATGCGCCGCGACAATCGCGACTTCGAACACCGGTTGCCGAACGTGGTCCTCGGCATCGGCTGCTCGATCGCGATTCTCGCGCTCGATCTCGCGATCCAGCTGTCGTTCTGAGCGCCGGCGGGCTCGGCCCGCCGGTCGCATCGCGCGCCTGCGCCCGGCCGTTCAGGCGAGCGCGCCGCGCAGGAACGTCGCCACGGCCGCGAGTACGTCGCCGGTCCGCTCGCGATGCGGCATGTGTCCGCATCCGTCGAGCAGCAGGAACGACGACGGCCCCGCGACGCGCGCGGCGATCCGCTTCGGATGCACGTCCGACCCGTATTCGTCCTGCTCGCCGTGAATCGCGAGCGTCGCGCAGCGCACGCGCGGCAGCGCGTCGTCGAGACTCCAGTCGCGAAACGCCGGCGACAGCCACGTGCCGACCCACGCACGCAGCACCCATTCGGCCTTGTCGCCGTGATAGCGCACGAGCCGCTCGAGCTGGCCCGGCGCGTCGAACTGCTGCCCCGCCTCGCGAATGCCGTCGAGCGTGCGCTCCTCGACGAACGCCTGCGCGGCGACCGTCACCAGCGCGCGGCAACGCGCGGGATACGCGGCCGCGCATCCGACCGCCATGCCGCCGCCGACGCTGTGCCCGAACACCACGAACGCATCGATGCCGAACCGTTCGAGCAGCGCGCGAAAGCCCTGATCGGCCTCGTCGCGCACGAACGTCGTGCCGAGCTGTCCCGGATGGCGGTCGGACCGGCCGAAGCCGAGCCGGTCGTATGCGATCACGTCGCGTTGCGTGGCGCGCGCGAGTTGCGCGGGGAAGTCGCGCCAAAGTTCGACACAGCCGAGTGAATCGTGCAGCAGCACGATCGGCGCGGCCGGCATAGGCGCGGCCTGCATAGGCGCGGCCGGCCCGGTCGCGGCCGTCGCCTGCGCGGGCGCACCGCGCCAGCGTTTCGCGAAGAGACGCCCTTGCGGCGTCTCGACCCAGGTCTCCTCGGTCACGATTTCAGTCATGTGCATGTCATCGTCTGCATGAAGGCTGCATGAAGGCGGCCGCACGCGGGCGGACCGCAGAATGCCGACGATGGTGGCCGGCCGACGCGCGCGGCGTCAAGCAAGCCCCCACCGCCCGCGCGCTCATTCGGGCTGCGGCGGCAGATACTCCATCTGCGACTCGTCGTACAGCCGGTAGATCAGCGCCTGCATCGCGCGGATGTCCTCCGATTCGTCGAGCATCCGCATGCTCATGATGATCGGCGACACGAGTTTCGGATCGTCGAGCGGCTTGTAGCTGATGTCGTCGCGCTTCAGCCCGTACACGCTGTGCGGCACGACCGACACGCCCTCGCCCATCGCGACGAGCCCGAGCGCGATCTGCAGTTCGCGCGTCTCGTAGATCTTGCGCGGCTGCAGCGCGCGATCGTGGAATGCCGCGAGCACCTGGTCCGCATAGCTCGGCCGCGGCGCCTTCGGGAAGATGATCAGCGTGTCGTTCACGAGATCGTGCAGCGACAGCACGGGTTTCGCGCCGTCGAGCACGTGACCGACCGGCAGCGCGACGATCATCCGCTCCTCGCGCAGCACGACGCGCCGCACGCTCGGGTCCTCGTGACGGATGCGCCCGAACCCGACGTCGATGCGCCCTTCCTTCAGCGCCTTGATCTGGTCCATCGTCGACATCTCGTGCAGGCTCAGCTCGACGGCCGGATACTCGCTGCGAAAGCGCCGGATGATCTTCGGCAGCATCCCGTACAGCGTCGAGCCGACGAAGCCGACCGACATGCTGCGCTCGATCTTGCCGACCCGCTTCGTCATCGATTCGAGCTCGGTGGTCTGCGCGAGCAGCTGCACCGCGTGCGAATAGAAGAACCGCCCCGCGTCGGTCAGCTTCAGCGGCCGCGCGTTGCGCTCGAACAGCGGCACGCCGAGCGCGTCCTCGAGCTGCTGGATCTGCCGGCTGAGCGGCGGCTGCGCGATGTGCAGGCGCTCGGCCGCGCGCGTGAAATTCCGCTCCTCGGCAACCGCGACGAAGTAGCGGAGGTGTCTCAACTCCATGTTCGAACCCTCCCGGACAGGCCACGGACGTTCATTCGGCCCCGCGCACACACGTGCCGCGCCGGTCGTCCCGTGAGCGCCTGCTCCCGATGCCATGACGATACCTCAGCCCGCGCCGATACCGGCGCGAGCCGCGCCGCGCCCGCCCTCGCGGGCGGCGCACCGCGCTAAGCCGCAAAGCAAAACGGGAAGCCGCCAGGCTTCCCGTTGCTTCATCGACGCCGCGTCGCGGCAGCGTCCCGACCGCGCGTCATGCCTCGGTCGCGTACAGCGCATCGCGCTGCGCGTCGCTCAGCGAGTCGAGCGGCACGTCCGGCAGCCGATAGCAGATCATCGTGCCGTACAGCTCGGCCAGGCAGTTGCTGCCGGCGTCGAGCGCGTAGCCGTCCTCGCCGTCCGGCGCCGGCGGATACACTTCGCGCCACGCGTTGATCGCGGCTTCGATTCGCACGATGGAAACGGGTCCGGCCTTCCGCTCGGCGGGTGATGCGCTCATGGATTCCTCTGGATTGCGCGCTCCGCGGGCCGGGCCGGCCGCGGCGGAACGATGGAAACGCCGGGCGCCGCCGGCCGCCGCAACAGGCGCGCGCCGGATGCCCGATCCGCGCCGCGCTCGTCGCGCCGGCCGGGCCGTGGCCCGGTAGGGTCGGGAAATATAACCGGCTTTGACCCCGTGCAGCGCAAAGCCGACAAAAAAAGCGGGTTCGGCGGCGGCTGGAACGGTATCGGGAACGACGCACGCGTCGGCTGCCGACGTCGGCGGCACACCGCGTCGCCCGGACGTCCCAACGAAAAACGGGAAGCCCGCGGGCTTCCCGTTTTCATCGCGCACCACGCGGCCGGTGGCCGCACCGGCATCAGCCGACGGTTTCGCGGTTCTCCACGCGCTGCAGCTGCGCGCTGCGGTTCGCGGCCGCCCACGGCGCGATCTCCATGTCCTCGTAGCGCACGAAGCGGCTCTTGTTCAGGAGCCGGTAGCCGAGCCACACGACGAGGAACAGCGGAATGCCGACGTAGGTCGCGGCCACGCCCGCCCAGTCGATCCGGTTCGCGAGAAACGCCTGGTAGTCCTGGCCGAGCGCGATCACGAGACACAGCACGAACGCGAACAGCGGGCCGAACGGAAACCACTTCGACTGGTACGGCAGCTGGTCGACCGCGTAGCCCTGCTTCACGTAGCCCTTGCGGAACCGGTAGTGGCTGATCGCGATGCCGAGCCACGCGATGAAACCCGTCATCCCCGACGTGTTCAGCAGCCACAGGTACACCGTCTTGTCGCCGTACAGCGACGTGAAGAAGCACAGCGCGCCGACGGCGGTCGTCGCGTACAGCGCGTTGCGCGGCACGCCGCCCGGCGACAGCTTCGCGAACAGCTTCGGCGCGCGGCCCTCGACCGCGAGGTTGTAGAGCATCCGGGTCGACGCGTACATGCCCGAGTTGCCGGCCGACAGCACGGCCGTCAGGATCACCGCGTTCATCACGCCGGCCGCGAACGCGAGGCCCGCGTGGCGGAACACGAGCGTAAACGGGCTCACGCCGACGTCGGTCACGTCGCTCTTCAGCAGGCTCGGGTCGGTGTACGGAATCAGCACGCCGATCACGAAGATCGCGAACACGTAGAAGAGCAGGATGCGCCAGAAGATCTGGCTGACCGCGCGCGGGATCGTCGTGCGCGGGTTCTCCGATTCGCCGGCCGCGACGCCGATCAGCTCGGTGCCCTGGAACGAGAAGCCTGCGATCATCGCGACGCCCATCAGCGCCGGCAGGCCGCCCGCGAACGGCGCATCGCCGATCGTCAGGTTGCCCCAGCCGTTGCCCGGCGCACCCTTCAGAATGCCGAAGATCATCAGCAGGCCGACGCCGATGAACGCGACCACGGTGACGACCTTGATCAGCGCGAACCAGTATTCGGCTTCCCCGAAGCCGCGCACGGTGAGCGCGTTGAGCAGGAACATCACGCCGAGGAAAGCGGCGCTCCACCAGACGCCCGGCACGTCCGGGAACCAGTAGTGCATCACGAGCTGCGCGGCGACCAGCTCGACCGCGATCGTCACGGCCCAGTTGTACCAGTAGTTCCAGCCGAGCGCGAAGCCGAAGCCTTCGTCGACGTATTTCGCGCCGTAGGTCGCGAACGAGCCCGACACCGGCATGAACGCGGCCATTTCGCCGAGGCTCGTCATCAGGAAATAGACCATCAGGCCGATCAGCATGTACGCGACCATCGCGCCGCCGGGGCCGGCCTGCGAGATCGACGCGCCGGACGCGACGAACAGGCCCGTGCCGATCGAGCCGCCGATGGCGATCATCGTCAGATGGCGCGCCTTCAGCGCGCGATGAAGCTTGGGTGGGTTCGCGGACGAACCGGGTTGGTCGGAATTCGGGATTGCGGACATAAACGAGACGAACGTTGAGCGGGCCGGCATCCGGGGCCGGCGCATGCGGGATCGGGGCGCGTCGCGCCGCCTGCTGCGATGCATTCGATGCGGCCCCGATACGCGTTGCGCGCCGGGCGCCAGCGGCGAAGCGCGGATTCTACCTGATTCGCCGCGGGGACCGCTCGGGTCCGGACGCTCCGGCGCCGCATGCCGACGCGGGGTGATCCGCGACAGCGCACCTCCCCGCCCGATACGCAATCGCGCCGGCGCAATAGCCCGATCCTGTATTAAAACGACAAAATCGATCGATATGCCCTAATAATCAGACAAAATACCGGCCACCCATAATCGCGATTCAAATCGAAACGAACACCCGGCTCAAGGTAATGATGCGTAATCGTTCCGAATCGGATTGGCGCATGCATGTTTTGCATCGAGCGGCGAATTTCGGGAATTCGCGAGATAATGCCGACTAATGCGAATTAATCAGAGCGCGGAATCGTCGACGACGCACATATCCGCCGCCTGCCCCGAGGATGATGCCACCCACGCCGCTCGCTACGCTGCGCCGTCATACCGCGACGGCCGTGGCACGCATACTGTCGCCCCGCGGCGTGCTCGTCGCCGGCGTCGTGCTGCTGCTGTTCAGCTGGGGACTCTCGACGTCGCTTTTAATCGAGGCACGCCACGACGCGTATGACCATGCGGTCGAAAATGCGCGCAACCTGATGCTGCTGATCGAGCGCGATATTTCCCGCAATATCGAACTGTATGATCTTTCGCTGCAAAACGTCGTCGACGGGCTCGCCGATCCGGAACTGACGGCATTGCCGCCGCGCCAGCGTCACCGGCTGCTGTTCGACCGCGCCGCGACCGGCGCGTATCTCGGCGCCATTTTCGTAATGGATCCGCACGGCAATATCGTGATCGATTCGGCCGCATCGCCGCCGCGACAAGGCAATTTCGCCGACCGCGAGTATTTCACCGTGCATCGCGACGGGCGCGCGCAGGGCCTCTACATCAGCCGGCCCTATGCGTCCCGGCTGCGCGGCGGCGCGCTGACGATCGCGCTCAGCCGCCGGATCACGCTGGCCGACGGCCGCTTCGGCGGAATCGTCGTCGGCACGCTCAACATCGGCTACTTCCGCGCGCTGCTCGACGGGCTCGCGGTCGGCCAGCACGGCAGCGCGGCGATCGTCGAGGACAACGGCGCGCTCGTCTCGCGCCTGCCGTACGATCCGCGCGTGGTCGGCCTCGACCTCCACCACTCCCCGCTCTTCATCAAGGCGCAGCGCAGCAGCGAAGGCGTGCTGACGGGCGTCGGCGCGATCGACGACGTGCGGCGCATCTACGTCTACAAGCATCTCGCGCATCTGCCGCTGATCGTCGACGTCGCGCCCGCCGAGATCGACATCTACGCGCCGTGGCGCCATCGCGCGATCTGGACCGCCGTGCTGATGGGCCTGTTTACCGTGTTCATCCTGGGGGGCTCGCTCGCGCTGTCGCGCGAACTCGAGCGCCGGCAGGTCACCAAGTTGAATCTGTACCGGCTCGCGCATACCGATTCGCTGACCGGGCTCGACAACCGCGGCACGTTCGATGCCGTGCTCGCGAAGGAGGCGCAGCGCGCGTCGCGCAGCGGCCGGCCGCTGTCGGTGCTGTTCGTCGACGTCGATCATTTCAAGGCGTTCAACGACTACTACGGCCACCTCGCCGGCGACGACGTGCTGCGCCGCGTCGCGCAATCCGCGTCGCGCTGCCTGCGCCGCGACAGCGACCACGTCGCGCGCTACGGCGGCGAGGAATTCGTCGTCACGCTGCCCGACACCGACGCGCAGGGCGCGGCGACCGTCGCCGAAGCGATCCGCCGTGCGATCGCCGGGCTCGACATCGCGCACGTCCGCAGCCCGTACGGGCACGTGACGGCGAGCATCGGCGCGGCGACCAGCGCCAGCGGGCGCGTCAACGCCGCGACGCTGCTGCGGCAGGCCGACGCGGCGCTGTACCACGCGAAGTCCGGCGGCCGCAATCGCGTGTCGAACGCCGAGGCGAATACGGCCGACGCGTGACGCGGCGGCCGGCGGCACCCGCGCCGCGCCGCGCCGTCGTGGACAGCCCGCGCGCGTTCGGCTAGCGTTACGTCAACCGCGCGTGCGGCGCGGCGCCGGCCCGCCCGCGCCGCACGCGCATTCCGGCCATCCCGCCGGCCACCCCCGCTCCGTCATGACCGCCCAGTTCCCTGCCCGATTCCCGCCGCTCCTGCGCCACGCGCTCCGTCCCCTGCTGGACCCGTACCGCCGCTACCGGCACGCGAAGCTGATCCATGCGGCGCGCGTCGCGCTCGCGATTCTCGTGTCGATCGCCTTGTCCACCGGCCTGCGCGTGCCGCACGGCGAATGGTCGACGATCACCGTGCTGATCGTCGTCGGCGGACTGCAGCACCACGGCAACATCCGCAAGAAGGCGGCCGAGCGCGCGCTCGGCACGTCGATCGGCGCGCTCGCGGGGCTGGGGCTGATCCTGCTCTACTCCGTCCTGCACGCGCCGCTCGCGATCTACCTGCTGATGGCGATCGCGTGCGGGCTCTGCGCGTATCACGCGATCGGCAAGGCCGGCTACATCGCGCTGCTGTCGGCGATCACGATGGTGATCGTCGCCGGGCACGGCGACAACGAGATCGTCGACGGCCTGTGGCGCGCGGTGAACGTGCTGACCGGCATCGCGATCGCGCTGGCGTTCTCGTTCGCGCTGCCGCTCTATGCGACCTACTCGTGGCGCTACAAGCTCGCCGACGCGCTGCGCGCGTGCGCGGCCGTGCATGCGCGGCTCGCGGGCGACCGCCACGTGAGCGACGACGCACACCTGAAGGAAATGGCCGCGCTGAGCGCGCTGCTGGTGCAGCTGCGCTCGCTGATGCCGTCGGTGTCGAAGGAATGCGACATCCCGGTCACGCAGCTCGAGGCGATCCAGCGCGGCCTGCGCCTGTGCATCGGCTATCTGGAGATCCTGTCGAGCACGGTGCCGGCCCGCGACGACCTCGCCGCGCGCGAATACATGCGCACCGAGATGAAGGCGATGAACCGGCGCATCCGCGACACGCTCGTCGGCGCGAGCCGCGCGCTCAAGTTCGGCACGCCGAGCCGGCTCGCACCGCGCCGCCGGCCGGCCGAGCCGCCGCACGACGCCCCGCCGGCGCAGTTGTCGGGCTACGTGTCGATCACGGCCAAGCTGGCCGGCGAAGTGGATCAGTTGCGCGAGAAACTGCTCGATACCGCCCAGGCGTGGAATATCTGAACCTGGAGCCTTGCCGATTCGAAGGCCGACGGACGCCGGGCGCCCCAGGACATCTTTCATTAGCCTTTCATAAAGGTGGCCCGGCATCCCGAGCGCGGATGCCGCACCGGCCGACCGATCTGGCCCCGCCAATCGGGCGTGCGCGCCGGCGCGCCTTCGCCAGTTTCGACCGCCGTCCGAGGCCGTTTCACGCCGGATTCTCCGGCCGGTTAACCGCCCGTCAGGCCCGTCGCGACAGGCCCGAAGACGTATTGGCGCGAAAATCAGGTCTTGCCCCAACTTCCCGGACAGCCGATACTCGCATATTCCGCGAAATACGATCCCACCGGCTTCAATCCACGGTAATTCCTATGAGCACGATTCTCGAAAGCCTCCCGACCGGCCAGAAGGTCGGTATCGCCTTCTCCGGCGGCCTGGACACCAGCGCCGCGCTGCACTGGATGAAACTGAAGGGCGCCGTCCCGTACGCATACACGGCGAACCTCGGCCAGCCCGACGAAGACGATTACGACGCGATCCCGAAACGCGCGATCGAATACGGCGCAGCCGGCGCCCGCCTGATCGACTGCCGCGCGCAGCTCGTCGCCGAAGGCATCGCCGCGCTGCAAAGCGGCGCGTTCCACATCACGACCGCGGGCGTCACGTACTTCAACACGACGCCGATCGGCCGCGCCGTGACGGGCACGATGCTCGTCGCCGCGATGAAGGAAGACGGCGTCAACATCTGGGGCGACGGCAGCACGTACAAGGGCAACGACATCGAGCGTTTCTACCGCTACGGCCTGCTCGTGAACCCGGACCTGAAGATCTACAAGCCGTGGCTCGACCAGACGTTCATCGACGAACTCGGCGGCCGCGCCGAAATGTCCGAATTCATGAACCAGGCCGGCTTCGCCTACAAGATGTCGGCCGAGAAGGCGTATTCGACCGACTCGAACCTGCTCGGCGCGACGCACGAAGCGAAGGACCTCGAAAGCCTCGAAAGCGGCATCAAGATCGTGAACCCGATCATGGGCGTCGCGTTCTGGCGCGACGACGTGAAGATCGCCGCCGAGGAAGTGACGGTGCGCTTCGAAGCCGGCCAGCCGGTCGCGCTGAACGGCGTCGAGTTCAAGGATCAGGTCGAGCTGCTGCTGGAAGCGAACCGCATCGGCGGCCGCCACGGCCTCGGCATGAGCGACCAGATCGAGAACCGCATCATCGAGGCGAAGAGCCGCGGCATCTATGAAGCCCCGGGCCTCGCGCTGCTGTACATCGCATACGAGCGTCTCGTCACCGGCATCCATAACGAAGACACGATCGAGCAGTACCGCGAGAACGGCCGCCGTCTCGGCCGCCTGCTGTACCAGGGCCGCTGGTTCGACCCGCAGGCGATCATGCTGCGCGAAACGGCGCAGCGCTGGGTCGCGCGCGCGATCACCGGCGAAGTGAAGATCGAACTGCGCCGCGGCAACGACTACTCGATCCTGAGCACGAAGTCGCCGAACCTCACGTATCAGCCGGAACGCCTGTCGATGGAGAAGGTGGCGTCGACGTTCTCGCCGCGCGACCGGATCGGCCAGCTGACGATGCGCAACCTCGACATCACCGATACGCGCGACAAGCTGCGCGTGTATTCGCAAGTCGGCCTGCTGACGCCGGGTGAAGCGTCGGCGCTGCCGCAGATCAAGGGCGACGACAAGTAAGTCGCTTCGTTCGACGCCGGGGCGCGTAGCCGATACGCGCTCCGGCCGGGCAGGCCGCATGTGCATCGGTGCACGCGCGGCCTGCTGCTTCTTCCTCCGCTTCTTTCCCTTCCTGCTCTACTCGCGCCACCGCGTCACGCGCAAACGGCGCTGCAAGGCTACGGCAATCGTGGCAAGCTGCCAGTCGTCCGATTTCCGGCCCGGCTCATGACTTCCCTCACCGTCATCCACCTGAACGGCCCGATCAACAGCGGCAAGACGACGATCGGTCGCGCACTCGCGCAGCGGCTGCCCGATGCGCGCTTCATCGACGGCGACGATCACGACGCGCCCGACGACACCCCGTTCGACGTGCAGTGGGCGATCGCGCTGGCGCGCCTCGTCAAAGAGATCGCGCAGGCACGCGAACGTCATCTGGTGATCGCCTATCCGATCGGCGACGCGGAATTCGACCGGCTGCGCGCAGCCTGCGACGCACGCGACGCGCGCCTGTTCGTCGTGACACTCGCGCCGCCGGAAGCGATCGCGGCGTCGGATCGCGGCACGCGCGCGCTGACGGACTGGGAGCGGAAACGTATCGCCGAGATGTATCGCGAAGGGTATGCGGCGCGCGCGTTCAGCGATTGCTTCGTCGACACGTCGAAAGCGTCTGCCGATGCGTGTGCGCGGGAGATCGCACGAAGCGTGCAGTCGCCGAACGTGTAGCGGGGAAACCGGCGCGCGCGACGGGCGGAAGTCGCGTCACACCGCGTAGTGGGCAAAGGCCTCGCGCACGCGAGCGCCGGCACCCTCCACACAGTCGCCACGTCCGGCAACACGCGCTGCCTGCAATTCAATGATGATGCCGCACCCCCGCCACGACCTGCTCGCGCGCCCCCTTGCGGCTCAGCATGAGCGTGACGACCGCCGACACCGCGAGCGTGCCCGCCACCACGTACAGCCCGGCCGCATAGCCGCCCGTCACGTTCTTCAGCCAGCCGATCGCGAACGGCCCGACGAAGCCGCCGAGGTTGCCGATCGAGTTGATCATCGCGATCCCCGCGGCCGCGCCGGCGCCGGACAGGAATGCGCTCGGCATCGCCCACAGCGGCGCCTTCGCGGCGCTGATCCCGATGTTGACGACGACCAGCGCGAGCACGGTCAAGAGCGCGGTGCTCGCCTGCCCCGCGAACACGAAGCCGATGCAGGCCAGCACGCACGGCATCACCACGTGCCACGTGCGTTCGCCGGTGCGATCCGAATGCCGTGCCCAGCCGATCATCGCGACGACCGCGGCGATGCTCGGGATGCCGGTCAGCAGGCCCGTCTGCCACGCGGTGAAGCCGAACTGCCTGACCATCAGAGGCGCCCAGAGGCCGAGCGTATAGAGCCCCGCCGACGTGCCGAAGTAGATCAGCGCGAGCGCCAGCACGCGCGGGTCGCGCAGCGCCTGCCACGCGCCGGCCGTGTGCCCGGCATGCGCGTGCCGCGCGTCGGCCTCGGACTTCAGCTTCGCGACCAGCCAGTCGCGCTCGTCCGGCTGCAGCCACGCGGCCTTCGACGGCGCATCGGTCAGGCACGTCAGCACGACGAAGCCGAGCAGGACCGCGGGCAGCGCCTCGACGATGTACAGCATCTGCCAGTCGGCGAGCCCGAACAGCGGCGGCATCTGCATGATCGCGCCCGACAGCGGCGAGCCGATCGCGGTCGAGATCGGCGCGGCCGCCATGAACCACGCGGCCGCCACCGCGCGCTGCTTCGCGGGAAACCACAGGCTCAGGTACAGGATGATGCCGGGGAAGAAGCCGGCTTCCGCGATGCCGAGCAGGAAGCGCAACACGTAGAAGCTCGTCGGCCCGGCTGCGAACGCGGACACCGCCGACACGATGCCCCACGTGATCATCACGCGCGCGATCCAGATGCGTGCGCCGACGCGATGGAGAATCAGGTTGCTCGGCACTTCGAACAGAAAGTAGCCGATGAAGAACAGGCCGCCGCCGAGTCCGAACGCGGTCGGCGACAGGCCGATCGCCTTGTTCATCGTCATCGCCGCGAAGCCGACGTTGACGCGATCGAGAAAGCTGACGAAGTAAAGCAGCATCACGAACGGAATGATGCGCCACATCAGTTTCCGCGCGACGCGGGTTTCCAGATCCGCTTGCATGTGTCTCCTCCTTCGAGGTCGAGTCGCGCGCTGTCCGCGCGGGCTCGGTGGGTACCGCCGGCATCACGACGAAGCGTGCGCGCCGGCGCCCGGCTCGCGTCGAATGCGCGAGTCGCGGGCAAAAAATCCGGGGGGCGGCGAACGGAAGGCGACCGGCTGCGCGTGCGGCCGTCGCCGTCCTCGTCGCCGTTCTCGTTACTGTCAGGCGGCGACCGCCGCGTGCGCGACGCGCTCGCAGATGGCGGCCGTCACCTGCGCGGTCGTCGCGCTGCCGCCGAGGTCGCGCGTATGCAGCGACGGATCGGCCGTCACGGCCTCGATCGCCTGCATCACGCGCGCGGCCGCTGCCGTCTCGCCGAGATGCTCGAGCAGCATCACGACCGACCAGAACGTGCCGACCGGATTCGCGAGGCCCCGGCCCATGATGTCGAACGCGGAGCCGTGGATCGGCTCGAACATCGACGGATAGCGGCGCTCGGGATCGATGTTGCCGGTCGGCGCGATGCCGAGGCTGCCCGCGAGCGCGGCCGCGAGATCGCTGAGGATGTCCGCGTGCAGGTTGGTCGCGACGATCGTGTCGAGCGACGCCGGGCGGTTCACCATGCGCGCGGTCGCGGCGTCGACGAGTTCCTTGTCCCACGTGACGTCGGGGAATTCCTGCGCGACCTGCTTCGCGATCTCGTCCCACATCACCATCGCGTGACGCTGCGCGTTGCTCTTCGTGATGACGGTCAGCAGCTTGCGCGGACGCGACTGCGCGAGCCGGAATGCGAAGCGCATGATGCGTTCGACGCCGGCACGCGTGAGGATCGACACGTCGGTCGCCGCCTCGATCGGATGCCCCTGGTGCACGCGGCCGCCGACACCCGCGTATTCGCCCTCCGAGTTCTCGCGCACGATCACCCAGTTCAGGTCGGCCGGCCCGCAGCGCTTCAGCGGCGCGTCGATGCCGGGCAGGATGCGCGTCGGCCGCACGTTCGCGTACTGGTCGAAGCCCTGGCAGATCTTCAGGCGCAGGCCCCACAGCGTCACGTGGTCGGGCACGTCGGGGTCGCCCGCCGAGCCGAACAGGATCGCGTCCTTGCCGCGCAGCGCGTCGAGGCCGTCGGCCGGCATCATCGCGCCGTGCAGGCGGTAGTAATCGGCGCCCCAGTCGAAATCCTCGAACTCGAACGCAAAGCGGTCGCTGCCGCGGGCCAGCGCTTCCAGCACCTGCTTGGCCGCAGGCACCACTTCCTTGCCGATGCCGTCGCCGGGAATGGTCGCGATACGGTAGGTCTTCATGCTGACATCCTCGATTGATCGTGAGCGTGAACGCACTTTACCGAACTGGAAGTGTGGAAACCGGGGCTATACTCAAAGCATCTTTAACTTCAATTCATGAATCCCGTCATGGCGGATACCGTCCAGCCGGCCGATCTCGGCTTCTTCTCGACACTGGCCGCGGCGGGCAGCCTGAGCGCGGCCGCGCGCGAGCTCGGGCTGACCGCGGCGGCCGTCAGCAAGCGGCTCACGCAGATGGAGCGGCGCGCGGGCGTGACGCTCGTCAACCGCACGACGCGGCGCATGATGCTGACGCCCGAGGGCGACGTGTATCTCGACTACGCGCGCCGGATCCTCGATCAGATGGACGAACTGGGCGAACTGCTCGGCAGCGCGCGGCAGCGGCCGAAGGGGCTGCTGCGCGTGAACGCGACGCTCGGCTTCGGGCGCAGCCACGTCGGCCCGGCGATCTCGCGCTTCGTCGCGCGTTTTCCGGAGGTGTCGGTGCAGTTGCAACTGTCGGTGATGCCGCCGCCGCTCACCGACGACGCGTTCGACGTGTGCATCCGCTTCGGCGAGCCGCCCGATACGCGCGTCGTCGCGCGACGGCTCGCGCCGAACCGCCGGCTGCTGTGCGCGGCGCCCGCGTATCTCGCGCGGCACGGCACGCCGGGCACGCCGCACGAGCTGACGCGGCACAACTGCATCGGCATCCGGCAAGGCGACGAAGGCTACGGAATCTGGCGGCTGGCAAGCGGACGCGGCGCGGCGCGCAATACGGAAGCCGTGCGGATCAACGGCAACCTGACGACGAACGACGGCGAGATCGCGGTGAAGTGGGCGCTCGACGGGCACGGCATCCTGATGCGCGCCGAGTGGGATATCCGCGACTATCTGGCCGACGGGCGCCTCGTCGTCGTGCTGCCCGACTACGAAACGCCGAGCGCGGATATCTACGCGGTGTATGCGCAGCGGCATCAGATGTCGGCGCGGATACGCGCGTTCGTGGATTTTCTGGCGGGGGACCTGGGTGGGTGACGGGAGGCGGACGGAAGGCGCTGACGCACGCTGCAGGGTGAGGAGGCACCGGACGTCCCGCGCAAACCGCATGCGGCGTTGAACCGGCCGGTCGGCACCATGCCAATATTTCGGCTATTTTTCATAAAAAACGCCAAAATATTTACACTTTGATCCATGGGACACTATTGGGATGCCGCTTGCCTCAAGCCAAAGTGCTATTATTTTGGCGTTATTCCACAAAAAGCGCTGAAATATTAGCTCCGACCATGGCCAAGAAGACTGCCCCGCTCTTGCCGGCGTCCAATCGGCTGCTCGTCGACTTCGGCGAGCGGCTGAAGTTGGCGCGCCTGCGCCGAAAGCTGACGGCCAAGCAGGTCGCGGAACGCGCGGGCATGTCGCCCATGACGCTTCGCTCACTCGAGGCGGGCAGTTCGGGGGTAACGATGGGGGCCTATCTTTCCGTCATGCAGACGCTCGGGCTGCAGGGTGATCTGGAAAAGCTGGCCGCCGCGGACCCGCTCGGCCGCCAGCTTCAAGACGCCCGACTCGCCACGCCGCGGCGCTCGAAGCAAGTGGCTTCGACACCGGTCGCGGCAGCGCCGCGCACGTCCGGCAAGCGCGCTAGCGCGAGCGTTTCTCCCACCGCCCAAGCCGACGGAACAGCGACGACGGCATTCGGTCGCGCAGTGCCTGACGAGAATCGCGGCACGACCGCCGCGGATCTGACCGCATTGCTGAAACCCGTGGGCAAGCGACACGGAGGGGCGACCAGGAAATGACGACCATCTCCGTCTATGCAGACTGGGACGGCCTGCCCGCTCCCCGAAAACTCGGTCTTCTGCACAGTCGACAGACACGTGCCAGCGAACGGTTCGAATTCCAGTACGACGCGGTTGCGCTGGATGCACCCGAGTTCGCCGGCGTGCAACTCGACCCCGGGATCGGCCTCTTCGAAGGACCGCAATATCCGGTGCCGCCGCGGCACGCGTTCGGCGCGTTCGCCGATTCGAGCCCCGATCGATGGGGCCGCATGCTGATGGATCGCCGGCTGGAGCGTGACGTTCGCGCAGGTCTTCGGCCGAAGGGCACGCGACTCCATGAGTCGGACTACCTGCTCGGCGTCCACGACCTCTATCGAGTCGGCGCATTGCGCTACAAGCTCGACGACACCGGAGAATTTCTCGATGACCGCATCGATCTCGCCGCGCCTCCGTTTGCGGAGATTCGCGAACTGGAGCAAGCCAGTCGGGCACTGGAGGAAGACGTCGACAATGTCGCCCCGGACGGTCGCGATTGGCTATCGATGCTCATCGCACCCGGCGGCTCGCTCGGCGGCGCCAGACCGAAAGCCAGCGTGGCCGACGACCGCGGGCACCTGTATATCGCCAAGTTCCCGAGCGCACGGGACGACTACGACGTAGGCGGCTGGGAAATGGTCGTCAATGCACTGGCGGTGGGCTGCGGCCTGAACGTCGCCCACGCCGAAGCGCGAAAATTCGCCAGCGATTACCACTGCTTCCTGGTGCGACGCTTTGATCGGACCGCTGATGGACGCCGGCTGCATTTTGCCTCGGCCATGACGATGACCGGCCATGTCGACGGCGACGATGCATCGACCGGTGTCAGCTACCTGGAACTGGCGGAAGTTCTCATGCGACATGGCGCGCAACCGAATGCCGATCTGCGCGAACTATGGACCCGGATCGTCTTCAACCTTCTCGTCTCGAATACCGACGACCATCTTCGCAATCACGGGTTCATGCTCGAACCGGCTGCGGGCTGGCGACTCTCCGCGGCCTACGATATGAATCCCGTCGCCGTAGCCGACGGTCTCAAGCTCAACATCACGGAAGCGGACAACGCGCTGAACCTCGAACTCGCTCGCGAGGTATGTGAATACTTCCGGCTGAGCCTGAAGGATGCCGACGAGATCATCGATGATTTCCGCGGCGTCGTCGGCCAATGGCGCACGCTCGCGACACGACTCGCGCTTTCTGCCCGGGAACAGGAGCGCATGGCCGACGCGTTTCGCCTCGCAAGCACCTGAGCCCCCGTTCATTCGTTCGACGCCCCGCCGTCACGCCGCTGCCGCCAGCCTCCCGTCGGGCTCGCACGCGGCAATCGCCGTCGCCGCCATCTGCCGCAGCGCTGCCCCAGGCACGCTCACACCGGCCCTCTCCTGCGCGGCATCCTCGAAGCGCTCCGCGATCCAGTCGACGAACGCGCGCACGCCCGGCGACACGTGCCGGCGCTTCGCATAGACGGCCGACACCGAAACCGCGCCCGGCCGCCACCGCGGCAGCACTTCCTGCAACTGTCCGGCGTCGATCAGCGGCTGCGCGACGACGCGCGGCGGCTGGATCAACCCGAGGCCATGCACGCCGCACGCCAGATACGCCTGCTCGTCGTCGACGCTGACGATGCCGTCGAGCCGGATCGTGCGCACCGCGCCGTCGATCGCGAATTCGAGTTCGGCGGTGCGCTGGGCCGACGCGAACGCGCCGCTGACCGCGCGATGCCCGGCAAGCGCATCGAGCGAACGCGGCACGCCGCAGCGCTCGAGATACGCGGGGCTCGCGCAGGTCACGCGCTCGAGTGCGCCGAGCGGGCGCGCAACCAGCGACGAATCGGGCAGCGAGCCAAGCCGGATGCTGCAATCGACCGCATCGCCGATCAGGTCGGCCGCGCGTCCGGACACGCCCAGCATCAGCACGAGTTCCGGATGACGCGCATGGAACGCGCCAAGCGCCGACAGCACGATCGCGTCCGCCACCGCTCCCGGCAACTCGACGCGCAGCGGCCCGCTCGGATGCCGCGCCGCATTGCGCAGGCTCGCTTCGAGCTCGTCGACGTCCGCGGTGATGCGCTGGCACCGCCGGTAATACGCGTCGCCTTCCGGCGTCGCCCGCAGCGCGCGCGTCGTGCGCACCAGCAACGGCATGCCGAGCGCCGCCTCGAGTTCCTGCACGGTGCGCGTCGCGGTCGCGCGCGAAATGCCGAGCGAGTGCGCCGCGCGCGTAAAGCTGTTCATCTCGACGATGCGCGTGAAGATGCGCATCGCGCGAATCGGATTGTCCACCGGAAACTCCCGCGGAATACGGCATCACGCATCGCGCGCGAACGCGACGCGGCGCATGCCTGTCAGTGAGCGAGCCGCGCCGCCGGCGCGGCGACCGGTTCAGTCGCGCGTGGCCGCGGCCGCGCGGGCCGGCGCGGCGAGCAGCTGCCGTGCCAGCGCGAGCGCCTCGTCACGATTGGCCGCCGCGTTCAACGGATAACCCCAGACCTTCTCGAACGCGGCCGAGAACGCATCGAGCGCAGCGCGCCGCTGCGCGTCGGGCTCGACCGCGATCATCGCGGGAATCCATTCGCGCGATTGCGCGCGATTCGCCTTGCTCCATTTCGCGAGCTGCTTGCGCATCTCGTGATCCTGCGCATCGCGATCGTCGCCGGACGGGGCATCGTCGGTCAGGAACACGAAACGTTCGCGGCGCGCGAGCAATGCGTCGAGCTCGGCCAGCAGGTGCGCGGGATCGCTCGACGGCGAACGCGCGTAACGCAACCACACCAACGGGAATTCAGTCGTGACGATCTGCATGTCGGCCTCCAGATGAGAATGATTCTCATGTTAAGGAGCGACGCCCGTCCCGTCATTTCTCGTGCCGGCCAACCGCTTGTTCGATCCGGCCAAGCACGCGCGCGTGCCGACCTGGCACGGCACGGCTCAGCACGGCACGGTCAGCGCTGCCGGTCGGTCAGGTATTGGGTCGGCGACTTGCCGGTCGCCTTGCGGAACATCGTCACGAAGCTGCTCGCGCTCTCGTAGCCGAGGTCGATCGCGATCTGGTGCACGCGGCGGCCCGCCGTCAGCATCCGCAGCGACAGCGCGACGTGCAGCCGCCGGCGCCAGTCGCCGAGGCTCATGCCGAGTTCCTTCGCGGCGAGCCGCGTGAGGCTGCGCTCGCTGACGCCGGCGCGGCGCGCGAGTTCGGGCAGCGGCGACTTGTCGGCCGGGTCGTCGAGCAGGTGATCGATCAGCCGGCGCAGCCGGCGGTCGGCCGGCATCGGCAGATACAGGTCCTCGACCGGCGCCGCGACGAGTTCGTCGAGCAACGTCGCCATCAGCCGCCCCTGCGGACCGTCGACGTCGTACAGGCTCGGGAAGCTCGCGGCCTTCAGCAGCAGTTCGCGCAACAGCGGCGACATGCCCAGCGTGCAGCAGCGCGCCGGCAGGCCGGGCGCCGCATCGGGCTCCACCAGCACCGCGTAGAACGTCGCGCCGGCCGAACCGCGCGCCGAATGCGTGACGCCGCCCGGAATCCACACCGTGCATTGCGGCGGTGCGCTCCACACGCCGCCGTCGATCTCGCAATAGATGACGCCGCTCAGCGTGTACAGCAGTTGCGCCTGCGGATGGCTGTGCCGTTCGAGCCGCCATTCGGGCTCGACGACCGAGCCGCCGAACACGACGAGCGGGCGCGGCACGTGATAGACGTCGGCGTCGGCAGCGGGATCGGTAACGGGTGGCAGGTCGCGCATGGAGCGATGGTGTCGAAAGCGGCCGGACGGCGTGCCCGCGCGGCCTTTCGTGCTTATACCAGAAAGGCGCCGGCGCGGCCGCGCGGTTCCCGGCCGGCATCGGCAGACGCGCGCCGATCCGAATACAATGCGGCGATCCCCCGCCGCCTCGCCAACCTTGCCGGAGCCGCCATGTTCGACCTGACCACGCTGGCCACCTTCACCGCCGTCGTCCTGGGCCTGTTCCTGATCCCGGGCCCCGCCGTGCTGCTCGTGCTGAGCCGCACCGTGCAGGGCGGCCGCAAGACCGGCATCCTGACCGGCCTCGGCGTCGCGAGCGGCGACTTCGTGCATACGCTGTTTGCCGCCGTCGGGCTGTCGGCGCTGCTGATGACGTCGGCGCTCGCGTTCAACGTCGTGAAGCTGGTCGGCGCGGCCTACCTCATCTACCTCGGCGTGCGTGCGCTGCTCGACGGGCCGTCCGATCCGTCGCTGCCGAAGGTGCCGCCCGTCACGCCGCTGACGGCGTACCTGCAGGCGATTCCCGCCGAAGTGCTGAATCCGAAGACCGCGCTGTTCTTCCTCGCGTTCATGCCGCAGTTCGTGCATCCGGAACGCGGCTCGACGTTCGTGCAGTTCGCGGTGCTCGGGCTGATCTTCGTCGTGCTCAGCTCGCTCTATACGACGCTGATCGCATGCTCGATCCGCCCGCTCGGCCGCGTCGTGAAGCGGCTCGCGTGGCTCACGCGCTGGCAGGGAAAGATCATCGGTTCGATCTTCATCGCGCTCGGGCTGCGCGTCGCGGTGCAACAGCGCTGACGCGGGTTTCGCGTGACGTCCGACGCGGCGGCCGCCGGCGAAATCCTCTATGCCGATCCGCGCCTCGTCGCGGTCTACGACCGGTTCAACGCCGGCGATCGTGACTTCGCGTTCTACGCGTCGCGCCTCGGCACCGCGCGGAAACGGATTCTCGATCTCGGCTGCGGCACCGGCACGTTCGCGCGCCGGCTTGCGGCGGCCGGGCACGACGTCGTCGCGATCGACCCCGCACCCGCGATGATCGACCATGCGCGACGCCAGCCCGGCGCCGGCGCGGTGCGCTGGCTCGCGTGCGATCTCGGCGGCCTGCCGCCCGGCGCGCCGTTCGATGCCGTCGTGATGACCGGGCACGCGTTCCAGTGCCTGCTGACCGACGCGGAGATCGACGCGACGCTGTGCGGCGTGCGGCGCGTGCTGGCCGACGGCGGGCGCTTCCTGTTCGAGACCCGCAATCCGCGTGTCGAGCCGTGGCTCGGCTGGACTCCGGCGGCGTCGGCCACCCGCATCGATTCGCCCGAATTCGGCAGCGTCGAACTCCATCATGCGGTGACCGCGGTCGACGGTCCGATCGTGTCGTTCGACACGGTCTACCGCTTTCATCGCGACGATACGCAAGTGAAGAACGCGAGCCGGCTGCGCTTCATCGCGCAACCCGACCTGCAGGCGCGTGTCGCGGCCGCCGGCTTCTCGTCCGCCGACTGGTGCGGAGACTGGAACGGTGCGCCGTTCGACGACGCGGCCAGCGCGGAGATCATCGCGATCTGCCGAGCGTAAATGGTGGAACATCGTTCACGCGCGGCTACCGTGCAGCGAGCACTCCGCGAATCGAGTCGACCCGGTCGCGTCGTACCCCGATTCGGCCAACGCACGTCGGCCGGCAGCCAGTGAAGAAAAAGACAAGAATAGATGGAAGCATCATGCGTTCAAGAGCTTGCGCCGGACGACTGAAGGGGCGCTCGAAGGTGAAGCAAATGAGTCACGATGATTTTCAGGTGATGGAACTGGCGAACGGCAAGCCGGTGAAGATGTGGACGCAAGGCGTCGCGGTCGAGGACGACGCGCGCACGCAACTGCGCAACACCGCGCAAATGCCGTTCATCTTCAAGCACGTCGCGGTGATGCCCGACGTCCACCTCGGCAAGGGCTCGACGATCGGCAGCGTGATCCCGACGAAGGGCGCGATCATCCCGGCCGCGGTCGGCGTCGACATCGGCTGCGGGATGATGGCCGCGCGCACGACGCTCACGGCGGCGGACCTGCCGGACGCGCTCGGCGGGCTGCGCAGCGCGATCGAACGCGCGGTGCCGCACGGCCGCGCGCCGGGCCGCCGCGATCCGGGCGCATGGGGCGATCGCACGCCGGCCGCCGTGACGGAGTCGTGGAAGTCGCTGCTGCCGGGCTTCCAGCGGATCGTCGGCAAGTATCCGAAGCTGGAAAAGACGAACCACTACGCGCATCTGGGCACGCTCGGCACGGGCAACCACTTCATCGAGGTGTGCATCGACGAAGCGGATCGCGTGTGGTTCATGCTGCACAGCGGCTCGCGCGGCGTCGGCAATGCGATCGGCAGCCTGTTCATCGAACTCGCGCAGGCCGACATGCGGCAGCACATCGCGAACCTGCCGGATCGCAACCTCGCGTATTTCACCGAGGGCAGCCGGCACTTCGACGACTACGTCGAAGCGGTGGGCTGGGCGCAGGACTACGCGCGCCGCAACCGGCAGGCGATGATGGACGCGGTGATCGGCGCGGCGCGCGGCGTGATCGCGAAACCGTTCGCGGTCGACGAGCACGCGGTGAACTGCCACCACAACTACGTGCAGCGCGAACGCCACTTCGGCGAGGACGTGCTCGTCACGCGCAAGGGAGCCGTATCCGCGCAGAAGGGACAGCTCGGCATCATTCCGGGTTCGATGGGCGCGAAAAGCTTCATCGTGCGCGGGCTCGGCAATCCGGAGAGCTTCTGCTCGTGCAGCCACGGCGCCGGCCGCGCGATGAGCCGGACCGAAGCGAAGCGCCGCTTCACGGTCGACGACCAGGTCAAGGCGACGCGCGGCGTCGAATGCCGGAAGGACGCGGGTGTCGTCGACGAGATCCCGATGGCCTACAAGGACATCGATGCGGTGATGGCGGCGCAGCGCAGCCTCGTCGAAGTGGTGCACACGCTGCGTCAAGTGGTGTGCGTGAAAGGATAGCGCGGCGCGCGGCCGAAGGCCGGGCGGCCGCGCTCGATGAAAGTTCCGTGGCCGCGACCGTATCGCACGTCCGGTGCGGCCGACGACCGCGGTGATGCGCCACCGTCACGTCACGCGCCGACGATCGAGATCGAAAACCCGTCCCAGCCCTTCAGCCCGACCGTCTGCAAGGCGGTCGTCGTGAGGTTCGGCTCGGCGACGATCCGCGCGAACCCGTCGCGCACGCCGACGACGTCCGGCTCACGGTTGTCCGGATCGGCCACGCGCCCGCCTCGCACGACGTTGTCGACGACGATCACCGTGCCGGGCCGCGACAGTTTCAGCGCGGCGTCCAGATAAGCGGCGTTGTTGTCCTTGTCCGCGTCGATGAAGATGAAGTCGAACGGCGCCTCGCCCGCATCGACGAGCCGCGCGAGGCTGTCCTTCGCGCTGCCGACCACCACCGACACGACATCCGCGAACCCGGCGCGCGCGATGTTCCGCGTCGCGACCTTCGCGTGATCGGGGTTCAGTTCGAGCGTCACGAGCCGGCCGTCCGGCGGCAACGCGCGCGCGAGCCAGATCGTGCTGTAGCCGCCGAGCGTGCCGACTTCGAGGATGCGCCGTGCGCCGCGAATCGTCGCGAGCAGCTGCAGCAGCTTGCCCTGGTTCGGCGCGACGTTGATCGCGGGCAGCCCGGCCGCGTCGCTCGCCGCGAGCGCGGCGTCGAGCGCGTCGTCGGTCGGCACGAGCGTCGCGGAGAAATACGCATCCACCTTGTTCCACTGATCCTGGTCCATCGCGCATCCTTCATCCGAAGAAAAACGCATTCTATGCGCGGCGGCCCCATAAGCAACAAACCATTCGTTCTAAGGACGGCAGCGCACCTGCTCCTATAATCGCTCGACCACGACAACAACAGATGGAGCACTCATGACCGATCAGGCCTCTTCGAACTGGCGCCTCGAAACCATCGCCGTGCACGGCGGCTATCGCCCCGACCCGACCACGCGCGCGGTCGCGGTGCCGATCTACCAGACCGTTGCGTACGCATTCGACGACACGCAGCACGGCGCGGACCTGTTCGACCTGAAGGTCCAGGGCAACATCTACACGCGGATCATGAACCCGACGACCGACGTGCTCGAACAGCGGATCGCCGCGCTAGAGGGCGGCATCGGCGCGCTGGCGCTGGCGTCGGGCCAGGCGGCCGTTACGTACGCGATCCAGACGATCGCGGAAGCCGGCGACAACATCGTGTCCGCCAGTTCGCTGTACGGCGGCACCTACAACCTGTTCGCGCATACGCTGCCGCAATACGGCATCACGACGCGCTTCGCCGATCCGCGCGACCCCGCGTCGTTCGAGCCGCTGATCGACACGCGCACGAAGGCGATCTTCGCGGAATCGGTCGGCAATCCGCTCGGCAACGTGACCGACATCGCTGCGCTCGCGGAAGTCGCGCATCGCCACGGTATCCCGCTGATCGTCGACAACACGGTGCCGTCGCCGTACCTGCTGCGTCCGTTCGAACACGGCGCGGACATCGTCGTGCACTCGCTGACGAAGTATCTCGGCGGCCACGGCACGAGCCTCGGCGGCGCGATCGTCGATTCGGGCAAGTTCCCGTGGGCGCAGCACGCGGACCGCTTCAAGCGGCTCAACGAGCCCGACGTCAGCTATCACGGTGTCGTCTACACCGAAGCGTTCGGGCCGGCCGCATATATCGGCCGCGCGCGCGTCGTGCCGCTGCGCAACATGGGCGCGGCGATCTCGCCGTTCAACGCGTTCCAGATCCTGCAAGGCATCGAGACGCTCGCGCTGCGCATCGAGCGCATCAGCGACAACGCGCTGAAGATCGCGCAGCATCTCGCGCGCCATGAACACGTCGAATGGGTGAACTACGCGGGGCTGCCCGATCACCCGGATCATGCGCTCGTCGCGCGCTACCTGTCGGGCCGCGCGCCCGGCATCCTGACGTTCGGCGTGAAGGGCGGACGCGACGGCGGCGCGAAGTTCCAGGACGCGCTGAAACTGTTCACGCGGCTCGTCAACATCGGCGACACGAAGTCGCTCGCGACGCATCCGGCCTCGACGACGCACCGCCAGCTGTCGCCGGCCGAGCTCGCGAAGGCCGGCGTGAAGGAGGAAACGGTACGGCTGTCGATCGGCATCGAGCACATCGACGACCTGCTCGCCGATCTCGACCAGGCGCTCGCGCAGCTGTGAGCCGAAGCGGGCGTGCCGACACGCCCGCTTCGAGGTGTTCAATCGCCGGTCGATGCCTGGGGCCACGTTCGGCATGCAACCATCGTGCGTCGCAGCACCCGCATCGGCGCCTACGGCTACGCAAGGGATCGTCAATCTCAGGCTGCGCCATCGCCTCTGATCGGAACGTCGATCGCTCACCGATACGCGCGTGACGAAAATTTCATCTTCCGATCAGGTTCGCGATGGATCGCGTCGCATACCATCGAATGCGTGACGGGTGATGCCCGTTGCGAACCACGCAAGCGTATCGCTGTCGCACGGCACGATCACGCGTTGGCCCGGACACTGCGAGCGCCGGGCCTTTTTTTGCTTGTTTGCGGAATTCCGTTGACGTGGCTTGCCGATCCGGTTCGGCCAACCGTACGTTCGCGAAGCAGCCGTCTATCCGGTGCGGGATCGTTCAAGGCGATACGGACCGCGACGACACCCGTGCATCCACTGGATTGCTATGGGCGTCGCTTGGGGTTCCACGCCTTGTGTACGAACTCGAGACGGTTGCCGTCGAGGTCGGCGACGTTGGCGGCGTAGTAGCCGGGGGCGAAGTAGGTACGATCCGCCGGTCTTCCCTCATCGAGGCCGCCGGCCTTGATTGCGGCTGCGTAGGCAGCGTCGACCAGTTCGTTCGTATCGCAGACGATCCCCAGGTAAAGGCCGGTCTCGCCCGGCTGACGTTTCCGTAGCCAGATACTTGATCCAACCCCCTCTCCCTTGCCGTACACATCGTCGCCGATGCCGTAGAGATCGGGGACGCTCGCCGGGCCATTCGCGGAGTCGTAGTTGCCGAATACGCTCCAGCCGAGTGGCTTCAACGCTTCGGAGTAGAAGATCAGCGACTTCTCGATGTCGGTGACTGAGATGTAAACGTGATCGATCATTTGCCCGCCTTCGACGTGGATGGGTGCTGTTCGTGCATAACTATAGTCGACAGCCGCGCATGTGGCGCGGGGATATGACTGCATCAAGGCGTGACGTTGCGCTTCGGGAACAGGCACGGATGCGTGTTCACGTAGAAGTTCGGATTGCCGCATCGATGCCCCGCATGGTCGATCTGTTCGCCGGGCATCAGGCCGGTGGGCACCGCGTCGGGTGCGGCAAACGTGCGGCCGTGCCGTGCGATCGCAGCACCGCAGGAAGGTGAAGTTCGGGCAGACGACACTGCCGGCTCGACAGTGTCCGCAACGCAGTTTTACAAGCTGCCCCGCTTCGCGCGCCGGCGTTGCACCAGCCAGTCGAGCAACTGCCGTCCGTCGCGTTCGCCGAACCATTGCGCATGCCCGATCAGATAGCCGTCGTACGCAACATCGACGATGTCCGGTGCATTGACGATGCAGCCGAAATACGCGACTTCCGACAGCGCGAATTCGGTATGCACGATGGGCAGCATCGCGACCAGCGCCGCATACGCGTCGTCGCTCAGCGGTTCGAGCGATTCGTAGCCGTCGAGCAGCGCGCCGATCTGTTCATGCTCGACGCGACGTGCATCGGCCGGCGCCAACCAGTCGATCGCGTTGCGTTCGATCGCGAGCGCGAGATCCATGACGGCGCACGTGCGATCCGACAAGCCGAAATCGAGCACGGTCCGCACTTGCGCGCCGGGCGCGGCGTTCGTCCACAGCAGATTCGACGCATGCCAGTCGCCGTGCGTCCAAAGCGGCGCCAGCGCGGGCAGCAGCGGCACGAGGCGCGCGTGGTACGGGCCGATCGCATCCGCGACATCGCCGCGCCAGTCGCGCGTGCCGAGCGCGCGCACCAGCAGCGGCTGCGCATCGACCCAGCGTTCGAGCGCACCGGGAAGATCGGCGGACGACAGCACCCGGAAACTCGACAGCAGCGTGCGCACGGGCCGCGCCGGCGCATCGTAGCCGGCCGACGCGCGATGCAGTTCGGCCAGCGCGCGGCCTGCCGCGTACGCATGCGAAGGATGCGTGAACGGCTGCCACGACATCACGCCGCGATACGCGTCCACACCTGGCGCCACCACGTGCACTTCATAGGTCCAGTCGCCGGATGCGAACGCGGTCGCGCCGTCGCGACCGGCGAGCACGTCCGCGACCGGCACACCGCGATCGCGCAAATGCGCGATGAAGCGATGCTCCTCCTCGAGCCCGGCGACGTCGCGCAGGCTCGCGTGATGACGCTTGACGAACAGCGCGCGCGCGTCGGTCGTGTGCACCAGCACCGCCGCCGAGAAGGGCCGCGGGCTGTGCCACGTAAGCCGCGCCGGCGCGCCGACGCCCTCGATCCGCGCAAGCACGCCCGCGACTTCGTCGTGCGTCATCAGCGGCCAGTCGCGTTCGGCCTGCTCGCCGTCGACGCCGAATTGCGGCGGCGCGACGTCCCGCATGTCGGCGACGTCACGCGATGCAGGCGCGTCCGGCTCGAGTGGAAATGACATGAACGACGTCGCTCCGTAGTTGAATCAGCCCGTGAATCAGCCCGCCGGGCTCGCCGTCGTGCGCAGCGCATTCGCCGTCCGGCTCCAGTCACGCCAGCCGACGACGGCGAGCGCGATGAACAGCGCGTAGAGTCCGGCCGTCAGATACAGCGCCTTGAACACGAACATCCCGACGTACACGACGTTCACGACGATCCACAGCCCCCACGACGCGATGTAGCGCCGCGCGGTCCAGTATTGCGCGACGAGGCTGAACGCGGTCAGCGACGCATCGACGAACGGCAGCGCCGCATCGGTCCAGCGCGCCATCATCCCGCCGAGCAGCGCGCTGCCGACGACGGCCGCGATCAGATCGGGCAGCATCTGCCGCGGCCGCACGCCGGTGACGGGCGCGACGTCGCCTTGCGGCGCCGCGCCGCCGCCCGCCTCGAGCGTACGCTGCGCGATCCAGCGGCGCCAGCCGTACACCTGCAGCACCGCGAACGCGCCCTGCAGCAGCATGTCGGAATACAGCTTCGCGTCGAAGAAGATCCAGCCGTACAGCGCGACCGACGCGAGCCCGACCGGCCAGCACAGCATGCGCCGCTTCGCGGTCAGCCAGATCGCGAGCGCGCTGACGATCACGCCGGCGATTTCGAGTGGGGACATCGTCTGTGCTCTCCTGGTTGGCTGCCGGGGCCGCGCATCACGCGGCCGGGTCCGGACGATCAGAAATCATAGGTCAACGACACGCGCGCGGTGCGCGGCGCGCCGGGGAACAGGTACGCGTCGCCCTGCTGCTCACCCGCGTCGCGCCAGTAGAACTTGTTGAACAGGTTGTCCACCGACACGCGCAGCACCGTGCGATGGCCCGCGATCTTCGTCGTATAGCGTGCGCCGAGATTGAACACGAACCACGACGGCACGCGCGCGGTGCCCTCCTCGTTCGCGTTGCGCGCCGCGCTGTACTCGACGCCGCCGAGCACGTTCAGACCGGCAACGCCCGGCACCGCGTAGTCCGCATACAGCGACGCGCGCAGCGCCGGCACGTTGATGATCTGGTGCCCTTCGTACGCCGGCGAACCCGCGTCGTACGCGCGCGCGCGAATCGCCGCGACGCTGGCCGTCAGCCCGAGCCGCTCGGTCACGCGCCCGGCCGCGCCGAACTCGATCCCCTGGTGGCGCTGCGTGCCGCGCTGCACGAACGTATAGCTCGTGCCCGACGCATCGGGGTCGGCGAACTGGAACGGCTTGCTGATCGAGAACACGGCGGCCGTGAGGCTCAGCCGGTCGAGCCAGTCGTATTTCGCGCCGAGCTCGAACTGGTGCGATTCGACCGGCGGCAGGAACGCATACGCGTTGGTCGCGCGCACCGGCGCCTGGTCGCCGAGCGACAGCGCCTTGCTGTACGACGCGTACAGCGACAGCACGTTCACCGGCTTGTAGACGAGCGCGACCTGCGGCAGGAACACCGAGCGGTCGGTGTGCGTCGCGTCGCCGTCGAGGCTGCTCCAGCTGCGCTGGCGCAGCAGCACTTCCTTGCCGCCCGCGAGCACCTGCCAGTGCTCGCCGATGCTGATGCGGTCGAGCCCGAACACGCCGTACTGCCACGCGTCGAGCTGCGGATACGACGGCCCGGCCGTGTTCGGCGACGGTGCGAACGCGACGTCGGGCCCATAGATGTTCTCGCTGCCCACGTAGTCGTACACGGCATTCGCCATGTGCACGACGCGGCGCTGCACGCTCACGCCGAGCGTCAGCTCGTGCCGCAGCGGCCCCGTCGCGAACTTGCCGGTCGTGACCGCGCGCAGGTCGTCGTTGCGGCGGTATTCGCCCGGGCTGCGGAAGTCGTACACGTCGTAGTCGCCGTTCGCGCCGAAGAAGAACGGCGACGTCGTGCCGGCCGCGCAGCTCGCCGCGTAATAGCAGCCGTACGCGAACGCGCTGTTGTCGTCGATCATCGTGCGGCTGCGGCCGGCGGCGACGTAGGCCTTCCAGTCGTCGTTGAACTGGTAGTCGAAGCGCGCGTTCAGGTTCAGCGCATCGGTCGTCACCGGCTTCGCCCACGGCTGCGTGCCGAGCGCCTTCGACGTCGTCTTGACCGACGGCACGACGGTGCCGCCGAGCAGCTGGTAGCCGGGCGCGGAACGCTGGATCCACTGCTGGAATTCCGCGTTGAACTGCAGGCTCGCGCGCGGGCTGATGTCCCAGTCGGCGGCGATCGAGCCGAACGTGCGTCGTCCGTTGGTGCCGTCGATATAGGAGTGCATGTTCTCCTTCGCGGCATTGATCCGGAAGCCGAACTGATTGTCGGGGCCGAAGCGGCGGCCGAGATCGACGGACGCCGACGTCGAGCCGCGGCTGTCGACGCCGCCCGTCACGCTCGCGACGTTCGCGGAGCGCTTCGTCACGAAGTTGATCACGCCGCCCGGCGCGACCACGCCGCTGTCGATGCCCGCCAGCCCCTTCAGGATCTCGACGCGCTCCTTGTTCTCGAGCGGCACGTTCTGCTCGCCGGACACCGTCAGCCCGTCGATCCGGATCGCGCTCGCGAGATCGACCGGAAAGCCGCGGATCGCGAAGCCTTCGAAGTAGCCGACCGGCGCGTAGTCGTTGACGACCGATGCGTCGTTGCGCACGACGTCGCTCAGCCGCTTCGCCTGCTGGTCGTCGATCAGCGCCCGCGTGACGACGTTGACGGAGGCCGGCGTGTCGCGCAGCGGCGCATCGTCGAGCCCCGCGACCGACGCCGTGCGTGCGCGCAGCGTGTTGCCGCGCTCGCCGCTCACCGTGATCGCCGGCAGCGTCGTGCTGCCGGCCGCACCGGCGTCGGGCGCCGGCGCGTCGCCCTGTGCCGCGGCGGCCTGCGCCGCGAAAAGCGTGATACCGAGACCGACGCCAAGCCCGGCCTTCGCGCGCCGCCGCCGTGCGGGCGACGCTGTTGTTCTATTCACCGTCATTGTTCTGGATGGAAAACTCGCCACTCGACCCTGTCGAAACCTTCGAAACGCTTTGCGCCGCTGCGAAGCGCGACCTCATGCAAGCACCCGCGACGGTCCTGCGGACGCCGGGCACGAACGTCGACACGACATTCATCAGACGAATCTGACGATCGGGCAGCATGCGTGCCGATCGATCGGGAAAGCGCAGGATGGGACATCGGATGACGGTGACGCGCCGGGCACCGACGCAGCCGTCGATCCTGGATCGCGAGCATGTCGGGCGGCCGGCTGCGTCGCGCGGTCTTGTCATGCGGGGTTCGCTTCGAACGCCCCGGTTGCGGGCGCCGGGCAGTTGCGTACGCCGTTCGTCGGAACGGCGGCATGCCCGTCGCGCGCGACATCGCGGCGTGGCGCGCATTTTACCCCGGGCGGGGCTGAAGGCCGTGGAATCGGGTGGAACGGGAGACGGGAACGGCGGGATGGGGGAAATACGCTTCGAATGGTGCGACAGCGGCGGCGATGCGATCGCGATGCACATCGCGCGCGGCGACCTCGACAACCGGTGCAGTCACGCGCCGGTCGAACGAGCGAAAACCGGAGCGGGAATGACGGCCCGCTGCCGGTTCACCCAACGTTCAGAACCCCTGCATCGTCGCGGTCGGATCGACAACCAGATGCACGACGCCGTAGATGACCGCGCCGACCAGCAGCGCGAGCACAATCGCCACGAACGGCAGCAACGTATAGTTGACGTTCGCGAGATCGGCCGCGTGCGCCTTGCTGTTGCGTACGCCGAAGAAACTCCACAGGACCAGCTTGATCATGCCGAGCAGTTTCATGGTTGTGCTCCTTTCATCGAATCGGTTGACGCTATCGTCGATCCGGCCGGCATTCGAAAAAAGAAGCAGTTGCGCGTGCTTTTCGCGCAGCAGGCCGTCTGCGGCGGCGTGTCGCAGGGGCCATCAGCGGTCGAGCACGAGCGCCTCCATGGTGCCCGTCGCGGGCCGCGCGACGCACAGCAGCGCACAGCCCGGTTCGACCGGCGCGTCGGGCGCTTGCACGTAATCGACCGCACCGGACAGCACGCGCGTCGCGCATGTGCCGCACGACCCCGACCGGCATTCGGACGGCACCGCCACGCCCCGGCCTTCGGCGAATTCGAGCAGCGTGCCGTCGGCGGGCGTCCATGCGGCGTCGCGTGCCGAGCGGCGGAACACGACCGGCACGCTTGCCGCCGGCGGCGCCCCGGCCGCGCGGGTCGCGCTGCGCATGACGCTCGACGGCCCGAACGCCTCGAAGCGGATACGCTCGTCCGGCACGTTCAGCGCGCGCAATCCGTCGTACATATCGCGCATGAACGCGGCGGGTCCGCACAGGTAGAAATCGTAGTCGTCGAACGGCAGGATGCGCTTCAGTTGCGCGATGTCGACACGGCCCGGTCGCGCCGCGCCGTCGCGCTGCGGCCGGCTGTCGAACCAGTGCAGCGATACGCGCGGGTCCGCGTCCGCGATGCGCGTCAGTTCCGCTGCAAACGGCCGGTCGGCCGTATCGCGCGCGCCGTGCACGAACACCACGCGGCGCGACGGTGCGTCGTCGGCCAGCGCGCGGCACAGCATCGCGATCATCGGCGTGATGCCGATGCCGGCCGACACCAGCACCGCCGGACGCGGGCTCGCGACGTCGAACGTGAAGCGGCCGCGCGGCATCTGCGCATCGAGCGTCATGCCGGCACGCGCGTGGTCGTGCAGCCAGGCCGACACGCGTCCTTCGCGCTTCACGGTGATCCGGTAATGCGACGCGCCGGGTGCATCGGACAGCGTGTAGCTGCGGATCGTCGGCGAAGCTTCGTCCGGCAGCGCGACGCGTAGCGTCAGATGCTGCCCGGCTTCGTAGGCCGGCAACGCGTCGCCGTCCGCCGCGTCGAAATGAAACGAGCGGATCGCGCGCGCTTCGTCGACGATCTTCGCGATGCGCAGCGGGCGCCAGCTGGAGGGGGACGAGGACGCAGATGCAGGTGCGGATACCGCCGGCACACCAGCCCCCACCTTCCCCGCAAACTGCGGCGCCCGCTCAACCGCCGACCACCGAAACGGCAGCACACCCCGCGTGCGCCGCACTTCGCGCACGTGAAACCGCACGACCCGCTGCGCGCCGTCGAACGACGCGACGAGCGGCCCGTCCCACACGATCTCCGCGTGCGCAGCGACATACAGCAGGTCGCCGCTGTCGAAATCGACGAACAGCAGCCCCGCGCGCGGATCGTGCTGCAGGTTGCCGAGCGTATTGAAGAAGCGGTTGCCGCTGAAATCCGGCGTCGTCAGCGTGTGCGCGTCGTCGACGCGCACGAAGCCGGGCATGCCGCCGCGATGCGACACATCCGCGCCGCGCGCGGCACCCGCATCCGCCGACGTATTCGCACTCGCGACGAAGAACGTATCGGCCTGCGCGAGCAGCGCGCGATCCGCGTCACTCAGCCGGTCCGACACGTCGGCCGCGATGGACACATCGCCTTCGCGCGGCACGAACGTCGGCGTGCGGCCCTGAATGTACTTCGCACAGTTGCCGAAGCTCTGCTCGACCGCGATCGTCAGCGCGCCGCCGTCGACCGCGCGCACGACGCCGTTCACGCGATTGCGCCGGCGCGTGTCGAACTCGATCCCGAGGCCGCCGAGCGGCCCACCGGGTTGCCATGCACCGGCCAGCGGATCGCCGGGCAGCGCGTCGCCGTCGATGCGCAGCGTGCGCGCGTCCGGCGTCGTCACGAAGCCGGGCATCCCGACCCGCAGCGTCGCCCACGGCTGGCCGCCCGCATCGACGCCGCCGAGCACGAAGAACGGCAACTGCGCGAAGAACGTGCGGTGCTGGTCCGGCATGAAGCGCCGGATGCCGCGCCGGCCGGCCGCGTCAGCGGCCTGCGTCACGCCCGCGCGCTGCTGCACGGCCAGCTCGCCCGCATGAAACGGCGCAACATCCAGTTCCCAGCCCGGTACGGCGGCAGTCGGCGCGGTCATCGTGTTCCCCCGGTGAAATCGCGGCTTCGCCGTCAGGCGGCGAGCAGGCCGGCGCGGGTCGGCGGCATCGCGACGAAGCCCGGCAGCGCCTCGACGCGCGCGAGCCACGCGCGCACCTGCGGATACGGTTCGAGCGACACGCCGCCTTCCGGCGCGTGCGCGATGTACGTGTAGGCAGCGATGTCGGCGATCGTCGGTTGCGCGCCCGCGGCGAACGGCTTGCCGGCGAGCTCCTGGTCGATCACGGCGAGCACCTTCGCGGCCGTGCGCTTGGCCGCGTCATGATCGAGCGGCGCGCCGAACACGGTGACGAGCCGCGCGGCGGCCGGCCCCGTGGCGATCGGCCCGGCCGCGTATGACAGCCAGCGCTGCACGGTCGCCGCGCCGGCGGCATCGTCTGGCAGCCAGTGCGCGTCGCCGTAGCGCTTCGCGAGATACACGAGGATCGCGTTCGAATCGGCGAGCACGGTGCCGTCGTCGTCGATCACCGGCACCTGACCGAGCGGATTGAGCGCGAGGAACGCCGGTTCGCGCTGCGCGCCGGCCGCGAGGTCGACGTCGACGGTCTCGAACGGCAGCCCGAGGAGCGACAGGAACAGCCGGACGCGATGCGCGTGCCCGGACAGCGGGAACGAATAGACACGAACCGGACGGGCGGGCTTGCTGGCGGCTGGCATGGGAAAGCTCCTGGATCTCGCGCCGCCGGGAATCGGCGACGAACGGCCCCAGCGTAGCGCTCGCCGTTCGCGGCCAGAAGACGGATAATCGCTGAAACATTATCCGCTTCCATAGGACAATCGACGATGGCCGATCTGCGGGACGTGAACCTGAACCGGCTGGCGATCTTCGTCGCGGTGGTCGATGCCGGCTCGCTGACGGCCGCGGCCGAGCGGCTCGGCCTCGCGAAGACGGTCGTCAGCACGCACATGCAGCGCCTCGAATCCGAAGTCGGCGCGAACCTGCTGGTGCGCACCACGCGACGGCTGAGCGTGACCGATGCGGGGCGCGCGTTCTACGACGCGTGCCGCGACATCGTGCGCGCGACCGAAAGCGCGCTCGACGCGGTGTCGTCCGACGCCGGGCCGCTGCGCGGCACGCTGCGCGTGAGCGTGCCGATCGACTACGGCGCGCTGGTCGTCGCGCCGGCGATCGTCGCGCTGCGCGACGCGCATCCGCGGCTCGACGTCGAACTGATCGCGAACGACCGCATCGCCGATCTCGTCGCGGACAATCTCGACGTCGCGATCCGCATCGGCCGCCTCGCGGATTCGAACTATCGCGCGGTGCAGCTCGGCGAGTACGAGAAATGGCTGGTCGCGAGCCCCGCGTTCGTCGCGCGGCACGGGCTGCCGCGCGACCCGGACGCGCTCGCCGCACTGCCGTTCGTGATGCTGTCGACGCTGTCGCGCCCGCATACGGTCGAACTCGACCACGCGCGCGGCGGCCATGCGTCGGTGCGTTGCGTCGCGCCGGTCGTGTCGAACACCGCGACGGCCTGCCGCGCGATCGCGCTCGCGGGCGGAGGCTTCGGGCTCCTGACGGATTTCTCGATCGCGGAGGACGTCGCGGCCGGCCGGCTCGTGCGGCTGCTGCCCGCGTGGCGCTCGGCGCGGGCCGGGATCCATGCGGTGTATCCGTCGACGCGGTTGCCGTCGCCGAAGGTGCGCGCGTTCATCGACGCGATGAAGGCAAGGATCGCGGCAACGGCCGCCGCGCCGCGTGTGCGCGCGACACGGGCGCGACGCGCCGACGATTGAAGGGGCAACCGCGCATCACATGAACTTCGCGTAGCAGCGCTTTGTTGCTGCACTTTCGCGTATTGAATCCCTTCTGGTTCAGGCTCGACGCGAATTCGTATTCCTGCGCGAATGCCTTGAAGCTACGCACGGCGTTCGCGCGACGGCGCACGACAGACACGCGCTCGCGCCGCCTACCCCGCTTCCCGCAACGTCCCCAGCAGCACCTTCCTGCAACTCGCGACCATCTGCGCCTCCGGGTCGCGATACCCGGTGAGCAGCCACGCCGCGCCGACGTTCGTCATCGCGCCGACCAGCGCGAGCCCGATGAGCCGCTGCTCGGTGCGCTCGGCGGGTGTCGCGGCCTCGCGGGCCGCGCCGATCGCCATGATCAGCTTGCCGAAGTCGAGCAGCATCCGCTGGTACGTCATGTCGGTATCGGCGCTCACGCCCATCACCTCGAGCAGCAGCACGCGCGCCGCGCATGGATCGCGCAGGAAGCCGAAGAACGCGGCGAGCCCCGCGTCGACGCTTTCGCGCAGATCGCCGCCGCGCTCGGCCACCGCGCGTGCGACCGCGTCGTGCAGCTGCTGCGCGTGATGCAGGTAGGTGCAGCGCAGCAGATCCTCGGTGCTGTCGAACGCCGCATAGAAATAGCGGTCGTTGAGCTTCGCTTCCTGGCAGATCGACCGCACGGTCGCCTTGCGGAATCCGACCGTGCCGAACACGCGCGTCGCCGCGCGGATCAACGCATCGCGCCGCTCGGCGGCCCGCACCTCGGGCGCCACGCCGCCGTACGCCCGGCCCCGTTTTTCCGTTTCGAGTGCTTTCTCCATTTCGCTATTTGACATCAGGACACCCGAAAACTAAAGTGGTGACGAATAACACCACAATAGGCGCGCCGCCGATGCAGCGCAAGCGGAACGGGAGGAACGACGCATGAAGGGGTTTTCCGGCAAGGTCGCCGCGATCACGGGTGCCGGTTCGGGCATGGGCCGCAGCCTCGCGGTCGAGCTCGCGCGGCGCGGCTGCGAGGTCGCGCTCGCCGACGTCAACGATGTCGGGCTCGCCGCCACCGCGGCCGCGTGCGCGAAGCACGGCGTGCGCACGAGCACGCGGCGGCTCGACGTCGCCGACCGCGATGCGGTGTTCGCGTGGGCCGATTTCGTGCGCGCCGAACACGGCAAGGTCAACCTGGTCTTCAACAACGCGGGCGTGTCGCTGGCCGCGAGCGCCGAGACCGCGCGCATCGCCGATCTCGAATGGATCGTCGGCATCAACTTCTGGGGCGTCGTGCATGGCACGCAGGCGTTCCTGCCGCACCTGCGCGCGTCGGGCGACGGGCACGTGATCAACACGTCGAGCCTGTTCGGACTCGTCGCGATGCCGACGCAGAGCGCGTACAACGCGACCAAGTTCGCGGTGCGCGGCTTCACCGAGGCACTGCGGATGGAACTCGAACTCGACGGCGCGCCGGTCAGCGCGACCTGCGTGCATCCGGGCGGCGTCGCGACCAACATCGTCGACGCGAGCCGCGTCGATACCAGCATCCACGCGCTCACGGGCCAGGACGAAGCGACCCACCGCCGCCAGGCGAACCGCCTGATCAACGCGACGACGGCCGACGACGCCGCGCGGCAGATTCTCGCCGGCGTCGAGCGCAATGCGCGCCGCGTGCTGGTCGGCGCCGACGCGCGCCGCCTCGACAAGCTCGCGCGCCTGCTCGGCGCCGGCTACCAGCGGCTGGTGCTGCGCCACGTGCGCCGCGCCCGCGCACGCAATCTCGAGCGCACCCGTGCCCCCGCCGCGCGGCCGACCACACCGACCAAGGATCCCGCATGACCTCGACGACGACGACCGACCGGCGCGACGCGCCGTCCGCCTCCGGCGATACCCGTGACCTCGACGTGCTGATCGTCGGCGCCGGCCTGTCCGGCATCGGCGCCGCCTATCACCTGAAAAAGCGCTGCCCGCATGCGAGCGTCGCGATCGTCGAGGCGCGCGATGCGATCGGCGGCACCTGGGACCTGTTCCGCTATCCCGGCGTCCGTTCGGATTCCGACATGTTTACGCTCGGCTACAGCTTCCGCCCGTGGCACAGCGACAAGGCGATCTCGGACGGCCAGACGATCCTCGACTATATCCGCGACACCGCGCGCGCGTACGGCATCGACAAGACGATCCGCTACGGCCAGAAAGTGGTCGCGGCCGACTGGGATTCGAACCGCGCGCGCTGGACGGTTCGCATCGAGCGCACGCGGGACGGCGCGCTCGACACGCTGGTCTACACGTGCCGCTTCCTCTACATGTGCAGCGGCTATTACGACTACGACGGCGGCTACCTGCCCGACTGGGCCGGCATGGAATCGTTCGAAGGCCGGATCGTGCATCCGCAGCAATGGCCGAAGGACCTGTCGTACGCGAACCGGCGCGTCGTCGTGATCGGCAGCGGCGCGACGGCCGTCACGCTGGTGCCGTCGATGGCGGCCGATGCGAAGCACGTGACGATGCTGCAGCGCTCGCCGACCTACATCGTGTCGCTGCCCGCCCGCGACAGGATCGCGAACGCGTTGCGCCGCGTGCTGCCGTCGCGGCTCGCGCACCGGCTCGTGCGCATGAAGAACGTACTGCTGACGATGTACCTGTACAACGTGTCGCGCCGCAAGCCCGAGCGGACGAAGCAATTCATCATCCGCGCGGCCGGCAGGCAGCTCGGCCCCGATTTCGACGTCGCGAAGCACCTGACGCCGCGCTACATGCCGTGGGACCAGCGCGTGTGCCTCGTGCCGAACGGCGACCTGTTCAAGTCGATCCGCGCGGGCCGCGCATCGATCGTCACCGACGAGATCGAGCGCTTCACGCCGACCGGCCTGAAGCTGAAAAGCGGCCAGCAGCTCGTCGCGGACGTGATCGTCACCGCGACCGGGCTGAAGGTGAAGCTGCTCGGCGGCGCGCGCGTCACGGTCGACGGCCGCGCGGTCGATTTGCCGCAGACCGTGTCCTACAAAGGAATGATGTACAGCGACGTGCCGAACCTCGCGTCGTCGTTCGGTTACACGAACGCGTCGTGGACGCTGAAGGCCGAGCTGATCGCGCGCTACGTGTGCCGGCTGCTCAACCACATGCGCGCGAACGGCTACGACACCTGCGTGCCGCGGCTCGGCGCCGGTGACCTCGGCGACGTGCCGGCGGTGAACCTGAGCTCGGGCTACATCCAGCGCGCGGCCGGCATCCTGCCGAAGCAGGGGCACCGCAAGCCGTGGAAGTTCCACCAGAACTACGTGCTCGATCTCGCGTCGCTGAAGTTCAGCGGGCTCGCCGATTCGGCCATGCAGTTCGAACGCCGCGCGAAAGCCGGCCCGGCCGCCGCGCCGGTCGCCGAACCCGTACTCGAAACCCGTTGAGGCCGACATGAGCCATACGCTTCACCTGATCCAGAACGTGCTGCTCGGCGTCGTCGCGATGCTCGCCGCGCTCGCGCTGTTTTCCGGCTACGTCGCGCGTCGCGTGACGCGCGCGTTTCCGCCCGAAGGCCGCTTCGTCGACATCGGCGGCGACCACATCCACTACGTCGAGTACGGCAGCGGGCCGCCGCTCGTGTTCGTGCACGGGCTCGCCGGCCAGTGGCGCAACTTCGCGTACCTGCCGCTCACGCGGCTCGCGCAGCACCATCGCGTGATCCTCGTCGACCGGCCCGGCGCCGGCCGCTCGCTGCGCGGCGCCGGCTCGCAGGCGAACGTGTTCGCGCAGGCACGCACGATCGCCGCGTTCATCGACGCGCTGAAGCTCGACCGGCCCGTGCTCGTCGGCCATTCGCTCGGCGGCGCGATCGCGCTCGCGGTCGGGCTCGACCATCCGGAGCGCGTGAGCCGGCTCGCGCTGATCGCGCCGCTGTCGCACGAGCAGACCGAGCCGCCGGCACCGTTCAAGCCGCTGATGCTACCGTCGCCGCTGGTGCGCCGCTTCGTGTCGTGGACCTTCGCGATCCCGCTGACGATCCTGACCGGCCGCAAGGCCGTCGGTCAGGTGTTCGCACCGGAAGCCGTGCCGCGCGACTTCCCGGTGAAGGGCGGCGGGCTGCTCGGGCTGCGGCCGCACGTGTTCTACGCGACGGCGACCGACCTGCTGTCGGCGCCCGTCGACCTGCCCGCGATGGTGCGCCGCTACGCGGACCTCGCGCTGCCGGTCGACGTGCTGTACGGCCGCGCCGATCCGATCCTGAACTGGCACACGCACGGCGAAGCGCTCGCGCAGAAGTCGGCACGCGTGCGGTTGAAGGTCGTCGAAGGCGGGCACATGCTGCCGGTCACGATTCCCGACGCAACGGCGGACTGGCTGCTCGAAGTCGCCGCCGCGCCAGTCGAGGCGCCGGTGCAGGGCGCGCACGTCGAGCATTGAGCGTCGGCGGGCCTGCCGGCCGCGCCGCGGCGCGCGCCGGTCAGGCTTCGTCGTCGGGCAGCGACAGCCCGAGCTCCGCGATGACCTCGCGCGCGCTGCGGAACGCCTCGACCGCCGCCGGCGCGCCCGCGTACAGCGCGCTGTGCAGCAGCACCTCGCGGATCTCGACGAGGCTCGCGCCGTTGTTGAGCGCGCCACGCACGTGGCCCTTCAGTTCCGTGCCGCGGCCGAGCGCCGCCAGCATCGCGCACGTACAGAGGCTGCGCGTCTTCAGGTCGATGCCGCCGCGCTGCCACGTGCTGCCCCACGCGTGCTCGTTCAGCCAGTTCTGCAGCGGACGCGAAAAACCGTCGAGGTCGCGCATCGCGCGCTCGACGAATGCCTCGCCCATGACTTCGGTGCGGCGCGCCTTGCCCTGTTCCCTGTCCTGTTCGCTCATGTCGTGTCCTGTCTGAAGTCGTGGCCGCTTCGGCGTCGCCCGCGGCCGGGTGGGTTCGCGTCATGTTCGCGGCGCGCGGGTGTTTCGTCAAAGAACGTGCCCTCGGGGCGCGGCCGGCTGCGTCACACGCGGAACACCGGGCCGAACGCTACGTAACATCCAGCCCGGCGTTACGGCACCTTACGGGAACATCACGGCGCGCACAGCGGCGCAACCGGCGCGCCCGTCACGCGAAACCCCCATTCCTCCGTTTAAATCGCGCCGATATTCCCGATTCCCGCAACAAAGCGCCGGCGCATTGCGCGGAAGATGTCATGGCGCGGAATTTGCAGTAATGGCCCGGACACAACTTCCAATGTCGAGGCCACCATGCACCATTACTTAAAAAAGACGACGGTATCGCTGGCCGTCCTGTCGCTGCTCTCACTGTACGGCTGCGGCTCGGTCGACGGGCCGGTCACGCCGTCGATCAAGCCGAGCACGTCGGGGACGTCCGGGACTTCGGGGACATCCGGAACGTCCGGCGGCGGTAGTTCGGGGACTTCGGGTTCGTCGGGGACTTCCGGTACGTCGGGCACTTCCGGCACGTCGGGCACCTCCGGTTCGTCGGGCACCTCCGGTACGTCGGGCACTTCCGGTACGTCGGGCACTTCCGGTACGTCGGGCACCTCCGGTACGTCGGGCACTTCGGGCACTTCTGGCACTTCTGGCACTTCCGGTACTTCGGGCACCTCCGGTACTTCGGGCACCTCCGGTACTTCGGGCACCTCCGGTACGTCGGGCACCTCCGGTACGTCGGGCACCTCCGGTACGTCGGGCACCTCCGGTACTTCGGGCACTTCCGGCACCTCGGGCACGTCCGGTACGTCGGGCACGTCCGGCACCAACACCACCCCGCTCGGCAACGTCCTCCAGCAAACCGGCACGCTCGTCACGGCACTGGGCACGACGGTCGCGAACGGCGGGTCGCAGATCGGCGGCGTACAGGTCCCCGGCACGAACCCGACGACGGCCACCAGCATCGGCAACGCGGTCACCAGCCTCGGCAGCGGCGTGCAGTCGCTTGGCAACGGCGTCGCGGCCGGCCTTGGCTCGATCGGCGTGTCGCCGAACCCGCTCGGCCCGACGCTCACGTCGACCACCGGCCTGCTGACCGGCGCCGGCGGCGCCGTCAACAACCTCGGCAACGCGGTGACGAGCCTCGGCACCGGTCCGCTGGCGCCGCTCGCGCCGGCGACGACCCTGGTCGGCAGTCTCGTCAACACGGTCGGCACCGCGGTCAACTCCACCGCATCGGCGCTCAACACGGCGCTGAACAGCGCGCCGGTCCAGCAACTCGAGACGCAACTCGGCAGCGTGATCAACCCGATCACCAACACGCTGACCGGCGGCGTCACGACGCCTGGCGCCACGCAGACGCTCGGCAACGCGACCCTGCTCGGCGCCCCGCTCAGCGGCCTGCTGAACACGCTCGGCAGCGGCCTCGGCCTCGCCGGTACGCAGGTCGGCAGCGCGACCGGCAACCCGGTCGGCACGAGCGCCGGCAACAGCGTGTCCCAGCTCGGCAACACGGTGTCGTCGACAGGCGGCCTGCTGTCCGGCGGCAGCTCCAGCAGCGGCACCAACCCGCTCGCCCCGATCACCGGCGTGCTCGGTTCGCTGACGGGCGCCCTCGGCGGCGGCAGCAGTTCGAGCGGCTCCGGCGGCACCAGCGGGACGAGCGGCACCAGCGGCGGCCCGCTCGCGCCGATCACGGGCCTGCTCGGCACGGTGACGGGTGCGCTCGGCGGCCTCGGTTCGAGCGGTACGGGCGGCACCAGCGGCACGAGCGGTACCAGCAGCTCGGGCGCCGGCAGCCTGCTGGCACCGGTCACCGGCCTCGTCAACTCGCTGACGCCGCTTGGCGCGAGCCTCACCGGCACGGTCACGACGCCGGGCGGCAACCTGACCGGCAACCTCGGCGGTGCGCTGACGAACGGCCCGGTCGGCACGCTGACGGGCTCGCTGACGTCGGCGGCCGGCACGCTCGGCGCAGTCGGCACGGCCAGCCCGGGCGGCGCGACCGGCACGGTGACGACGCCGTCCGGCAGCGGCACCGTCACGGCCGGCCTGACCGGCAGTTCGAACGGCGGCACCGCGGCTGGCGCGACCAACCTGCTGGCACCGGTGACGAACCTGCTCGGCGGCCTGCTCGGCACCGCCCCGAAGAAGTAACGCGTCACGTATCAGAACCACAGGCCAATGGCCGGGCACATACCAATCCAAAGCCCGGCCGATGGCCGGCGCCACCCGCCAAGCGGGGGCGCCGGCCGTCATCCCGACGAGGATCCGATCATGAATTCCACGCTCGACGGCATCGCCGCGGTCCAGGACCGCCCGCCCCGTTCCGCCACGCCGTTCCGCGCCGGCCTGCTCGGCATCGCGGCCGGTCTCTTCGCGCTGTGGATCACGCGCGACCAGCCGAGCCTCGATGCGGCCACGCGCGCGGTCGTCGCCAGCCTCGCGATCATCGGCACGATCGCGCTGCACGAAATCTTCATCTCGCGCGTCTATCTGCGCCCGAGCGCGGGACTGTCGCGCCAGGCCGTGCGCCCGCTCGGGCTCGCCCGCGTCGCGACGCGGCTCGGCGCGCTGACGTCGATCTACGCCGGCATCGCCGCGATCTACTGGCTGCTGCCCGAATATCACGGCGCGTTCTACCTGCCGTTCTGGTCGCTGCTGCGCTCGCTCGCGCCGTACGTGATCGTCGCCGCGCCGTTCTACTTCGCGTGGATGGATCGCCACCAGCGCGAGACCGACGACGCGTACCTGCTGTGGGGCCGCTACCTGTTCCGCCGCGAGCAGCCCGCGAGCTGGCAGCCCGTGCGCGAGATGCTCGCCGGCTGGGGCGTGAAGGCGTTCTTCCTGCCGCTGATGACGGTCTACCTGTCGAAGGACGCCGATCACCTGAGCGCATCGCTTGCGCACGCAGTGAACGCGCCGATGACGATCGCGACCTTCGTGTTCCTGTACGACCTGTCGTTCACGATGGACCTGATGTTCGGCACCGTCGGCTACCTGTGCACGTTCCGCATCCTCGACAGCCACGTGCGCACCGTCGAGCCGACCACGCTCGGCTGGGTCGCCGCGCTGATGTGCTACCAGCCGTTCTGGTCGCTGATCTCGAACAACTACATCCGCTACGAAGGCTCGCTGTTCTGGGACAACTGGCTGCTGTCCGCGCCGACGCTGCGGGTGATCTGGGGCGCGGCGATCATCCTGCTGCTGATGACCTATGCGCTGTCGACGATCTCGTTCGGGCTGCGTTTCTCGAATCTCACGAACCGCGGGATCATCACGTCGGGCCCGTATCGTTTCACGAAGCATCCGGCGTACATCACGAAGAACCTGTCGTACTGGATGGTGTCGGTGCCGTTCGTCGAGCCGCTCGGCTGGCAGGTCGGGCTGATGCACTGCGCGGGGCTCGTCGCGGTCAATCTGATCTACTACACGCGGGCGAAAACGGAGGAACGTCATTTGATGCGCGATCCTGACTATCGCGCGTACGCGGAATGGATCGCGCAGCATGGCTTGTTCGCGCGGATCAGGCAGGCGTTCGGGGTGCGGCGGGCCGGGTAAGGCTGCAACGCGGGGCGATCGCCGCAACCACCGGGTGAAGAAGGTCGTTGCGGCTCGGCGATCCGTGGACGGGCCCGCTCCCATGAGCAGATCCTGATGAAGTTCGTCTGCCGTGAAGTGTGTGTAATTTCGAGACAAACACCGACAAGCGACATCGACACATCCGCCCCTTGCGACCGATTGTCGCGAAACACCCCCGATTCCCCGCGTTTCGTCGCTTTTGTCCCGCGGTCCGATTGCCTGCCCCGTGCCCGTCGCGTATGGTGCTGACCGTCCGCGCGCCTGCCGCCCGGACCTTCGACCGTCGTCACGCACGACGGCCGCGCGGGCCGTGCCCGCCATCACCGTCTCCGCGGCACCGCCGTTCGGCGCCGCGCGTTCATGAGGAGAGAGGCGTGATCCACAAAGTCCTGATCCTGTTCGCACTCTGCATCGCGGGCCTCGCCGCGATCGCCGCCGGTTTCCAGCACATCCCCAGCTGATTCGCGGCCCCGGCTCGCACGTCGAGCCCGGGGGCCGCTGCCATTTCCTTTCCCGTTTGCGATGAACCCCTTTCTCGATGCGCCCGGGACGGGCGCCTTTTGCCATGCGTATCGACGTACAGCATTCCCAGCACGACATCGACGATGAACTCGACATGCTCCATGCGCGTCTGAACCAGCCGGGCCATCGCCTGCACGGCCTGCCGGCCGTCGCGCTCGGCGACTCGGGCCTGATCGTCCGCCACCGCGAGGCCGACGGCGAATATTTCCTTTACGTCGAGGATCCGTCGGCCCGGCAGCTCGCCGGCTACATGATCTTCAACCGGCTTCCCGAACTGCCGCGCCGCGCGGACCGCTACCTGCGCGCGCCGCATACGCGGCTGCGCGGGTCCGCGCAACGCAAGGGGCTTGCGACGACGCTGTATCGATGGGGACTCGACGCGGGTCTCTGCCTGATCAGCGGCGCACGCCAGTCGGTCGGCGCGGCGCAGCTGTGGACCGCGCTCGCGCACGACTACCGGCACGGCTTCGTCGACGTCGAAGGCCGCGCGCTGCGCTATCTCGGCGAAACCGTCGCGGACGACGTGTACGGTGCGCTGCATACGCGCCGCCTGTTGCTCGGCAACGGATGGTCACTCGGTGACCTGGCACGGGCAACCGGGATGCGCGACACGGTTGCCACCCGGGGTCGGGACACGCAGTTGCCGCGGGACGGACGCGAATCGCATCACCTGCGCCGCGTCGCCGACGCGCGGCACGTCGCTCACGCGCCGATGCGATAATCCGGCGGATCCGCGCGCCGTCGCCGCGCAAGACTCCCACCCCTACGCTCCTCGATGGCTACCGAACCCCGAACCGATTCCGATCGCCGCATCGACATCGTCGCGCTGTGCGGCAGCCTGCGTGCGCAGTCGTACAACGCGGCGCTGCTGGACGCAGCCGCCCGCGTTGCGCCGCGCGGGATGCGCATCACGCGTTTCGATCGTCTCGGCGAATTTCCGCTGTTCAACCCCGATATCGAAGATCCGTCGCCGGCCGCGGTGCGCGACCTGATCGAGCGCCTGAACGCCGCGGACGGCGTTCTGATCGCGAGCCCGGAATACGCGCACGGCGTGACGGGCGTGATGAAGAACGCGCTGGACTGGATCGTGGGATGCGAGGCCGTCGTGTACAAGCCGGTCGCGGTATTGAACGCGTCGCCGCGCGCGACGCATGCGGACGCGGCGCTGCGGGAAACGCTGTCGGTGATGTCGGCGTGCGTCGTCGAGCGCGCGTCGATCGCGCTGCCGATCCTCAGCAGCCGGCTCGACGCGGCGGGCATCGCCGCGCATCCGCCGTTCGCGTCGGCGCTGACCGACGCGTTGCACGCGCTGCGCGCGGCGATCGACGAGCCGGCGACCGCTCGCTAGACAGCGATCGGCGCGACGCAATCGCGTGCGTTATCGCGCCTTGGTGCGCGTGATCTTCTTCGCCGGTTTCAGCGTCTTCGCGGCTTTCGCGCGCGGCGCCTCCTTCTCCGGCTGCGCGCCGCCGCCGGCCAGATCCTCGAGCCACGCCAGCGCATCGATGTACGACAGGAATTGCTGCAGGTATTCCGGCGACAGCTCGCGCATCGTCGCGAGCGACCGGTGCACGAGGCTGTTCGAATTGAGCGGTCCCGCGTTGCGCGGCACCTGGTCGAGCGACTGGCGGTACTGCTGTTCGGTGCGGACCTTCGACCACATCGCGCGGAAGTAGTCGATCAGCGCGGGATCGATCCCGCGGCGATCGGCCTGTGCGTCGCGCGCGAGGCGCTCGACGAGCCCGCCGATCGCACTGCGCGCAGGCGCCTGCGCGTTCGCTTGCGCCGCTGAGCCGGCGGCTGCCGCTTCACCGGCTCGCGCGACGATCTGCGCAAACTCCTCCAGCAGCATCGCGAGCCGCGCATCGAGCAACGCGCGCGCATCGCCGTCGAGCGCGGCCGCGCGCTTCTCGAGCGCGTCGAGCCGATGGAAGCGCACCGGATCGAGCCGGTCGGCGCCCTGCTCGCGCCACGCGTCGAGCGTCGCGCGCACGTGCGTCGCGTCGTCCGTCACTTCGCCTTCCCTCCGCTCGACGCGGTCTTGCGCGGCACCGGCGCGATCTCCACGCGACGGTTCTTCGCGCGGCCTTCATCGTCCGCATTCGAGCTGACCGGCTGCTCGGAGCCGAACGCGGCCGCGAACACCGACTTCGCCGGCACGCCGGCGTCGATCAGCGCACGCGTGACCGTCAGCGCGCGCTTGGCCGACAGTTCCCAGTTGTCCGCGAACTGGCGGTTGCCGGCGCGCACCTGCTGGTCGTCGGCGAAGCCGCTGATCATCAGGATCTCGTCGCGCGTCGTCAGGTAGGCGGCCAGCGGCGCAGCCAGCGTCTTCAACAGATCGCGGCCCTCGGGCTGCAACTGGTCGGAGTTCAGCGCGAACAGCACGTTGCCGCTGATGCCGATGCGGCCGTTCACGAGTGTCACGCGGCCGGCCGCGAGCGGCCCGGCCAGCGCCTCCTCGAGCGACTTGCGCTGCTGCGCTTCCTGCTGGCGCGCGCGCACGGCTTCCTCGAGCTTCGACGTGAGCTGCAACTGCATGCCGATCACGCCGACGAGGACCAGCACGAACGCGCCGAGCAGCACCGACATCAGGTCGGCGAACGCGGGCCACACCGGCGCGGAAGGCGCGCCGTCGTCGATTTCGTCGTGCATGCGTTACGCTCCGACCGATGCCCGCCGACCGGCGATCTGCTGCAGGTCCTCGACGATCTGCTTCTGCGACATCATGCTCAGGTCGATCACCTCGCGCGCCTGCGCGACGTAGTACTCGAGCTGCTCGTCGCTGCGCGCGAGCGATTTCTCGAGCGCGGCCTCGATGCGCTGCAGGTGGTTCAGCAGCTTGTCGTTCGACTCGCCGAACACCTGCACGGCCGCGCCGAACGCATCGCCGAGGCTCGCGACCTCGACCGCACCGGCCGTGACCTGTGCGGCCACCGAATCGAGCTTGCGCGTTTCGGCATCGACGGCGTCGTTGAAGCGCGCGCCGACGCGCTCGAGCAGGTCGGCCGACGTGCTGACGAGCGCATCGATCGCGGTACGCTGTTCGGTCGACGCGTGATTGACCGCGCCGAGCAGCGTCTCGAGCGTCGCGAGCAAGCGGCTGCGCTCCTCGAGCATCGCGGTGTCGCGCACCATGCTGTCGGACAGGCGCTGGCGCAGTTCGGCGACGACGTCGGCCGCGGCCTTCGGCGCTTCCGATGCGGCCTGCACGAGGCGCGAGATCTCGTTGATCGTGTCGCTTGCATGCACCTGCGCCTGCGCGGTGATGTCGTTCGCGGTGCGGGTCAGCGTGTCGCAGATGTCCTGCTGGCGCGTCGCAGCCTGCGCGCTCGTCTGCGCCCATTCGTCGCGCAGCGCGGCGGCCATCGCGGCGAGCGAGTCGTTCCATGCGGACAGGCGTTCTTCGTCGCGCGCGGCCAGTTGCGTTTGCAGGCCGGCGTGCGAATCGCGGATCGTCGACAACAGGTCGTTCGAACGTTGCTCGAACGTCGCTGCTTGTGCGGTCAGATCGCGCGTGGTTTGTGCGAGTGCGTCGCAGATTTCCTGCTGACGGCCCGCGCTGTGCACGCCCGCGCGCTGCCACTCTTCGCCGAGCTTTGCAGCCATCGCGGCCAGCGAATCGTTCCATGCCGACAGGCGTTCTTCGTCGCGTGCGGCCAGTTGCGTTTGCAGCCCCGTGTGCGAATCGCGGATCGTCGCCAGCAGGTCGTTCGAACGTTGCTCGAACGTCGCTGCTTGTGCGGTCAGATCGCGCGTGGTTTGTGCAAGGGCGTCGCAGATTTCCTGCTGACGGCCCGCACTGTGCACGCCCGCGCGCTGCCACTCGTCGCCGAGCTTCGTCGCCATCGCGGCGAGCGAGTCGTTCCATGCGGACAGGCGCTCCTCATCGCGCGCGGCCAGTTGCGTTTGCAGCCCCGTGTGCGAATCGCGAATCGTCGACAGCAGATCGTTCGAACGTTGTTCGAACGTAGACGCCTGTGCCGCGAGATCGCGCGTCGTCTGTGCGAGCGCATCGCAGATTTCCTGCTGACGGCCCGCGCTGTGTACGCCCGCACGCTGCCACTCGTCGCCAAGCTTCGTCGCCATCGCGGCGAGCGAGTCGTTCCATGCGGACAGACGTTCCTCGTCGCGTGCCGCGAGTTGCGTCTGCAAGCCCGTATGCGACTCGCGGATCGTCGACAGCAGATCGCTCGAACGTTGTTCGAACGTAGACGCCTGTGCCGCGAGATCGCGCGTCGTTTGCGCCAGCGCATCGCAGATTTCCTGCTGGCGGCCCGCGCTGTGCGCGCCCGCGCGCTGCCATTCGTCGCCGAGCTTCGCGGCCATCGCCGTGAGCGACGCATTCCACGCCGCCAGGCGTTCCTCGTCGCGCGCGGCCAGTTGCGTCTGCAGCCCCGCATGCGACTCGCGCATCGCGGCGAGCGCCGCGCCCGAATGCCGCTCGAAGGTCGCGGCGGCTTCGGCGAGCGCCTGCGCATGCTGGCCGGCCAGCGTCGCGCCGACCTGCTCCTGGCGCGCAAGCGCATCGCGCCACGCGTCGGACAGCCGGCTTTCGGTCGATTCGAGGCGCGTCGCGACGCCGTCGAGCAGGTCCGTCGACCGCTGCGCGAAGGTGTCGGTGAACTGGCCGAGCGTCGTCTGCAATTGCTGCGCGACGGCGTCGCCCGCGCGGCGCTGCTCGTCGAGCGCGCGGTTCCAGACGGCCGTCACGTTCCCGGTGGTCTTCTCGAAACCGTCGGTCAGCCCGTCGAGCTGACGCTGCACGGCGCCCGTCACGGTGTCGCGCAGCGCGGCCATCTCCTGCGCGAGCCCCGTCATCGTCGCCGCGACGACCGGCTGCAGCGCGGCACCGGCCACCCGTGCGCTTTCGGCGGCGCTTTCCTTCAGCGCATCGCCGACGTTCGACGCCAGGCCCGCATACGCGCGCTCGGTCCGATCGAAGAACGCCTGCTGGCTTTCGATCTGGCGATCGTGCAGCGCGACGCTGCGCGCCTCGAGCGTCGTCATCATCGTCTGCAGCCGGTCGACCAGGGCCGGCATCACGTCGGCCTGGCGCTGCAGCAGCCGGAAGGATTCGTCGCGCTGGTGTGCGGACGAATGCACGCGCAGCGTCGTCGCGATCTTCGCGTCGAGTTGCTGGCCCGCGTCGAGCCGTTCGCGGCGCACGAGCGCGGACAGGAGGCCGAGCATCGCCGACGTCGCGACGCCCGCGATCGACGTGCCGAACGCGAAGCCGAGGCCCTTCACCGGCGCGATCAGCGACGCGCGGATCGCGTCGAGGTCGGTCGCGCTTTCGAGCGCGGCGCCCGTGCCCTTCAGCGTGACGACCATCCCGAGCAGCGTGCCGAGCATGCCGAGCAGCACGAGCAGGCCGACGAGATACGGCGTCAGCGACGGGCCCGGCAGCGCGACGCGCGCGCCTTCGACGCGCGCCCGCACGGCGCCGCGCAGGCCCGCGGGCAGCGTGTCGAGCCAGGTGTCGAGCTGCGCCGGCGGTTCGGTCAGCCCGGCCACCGCGCGCGACAACGTGGCGGTCGCCTGCCGGTAGCGCCGCAGCTCCCACGCACCGGCGACGTAGCACGCGCCGATCAGCAGCGTGACGGCCGTCGCGAGCGGGTTCGACGCGACATAGCCGACGCCGATCCAGCACACTGCGAGCAGGCCGGCGATGAAGACAACGAGATCAAGACGAATTCTGGACATAGCGTAGGGATTAGCAGGTACGAAGGGCCGCGAGCAGCCCGTCTACCGTTTGAAACCGGACTTCGAGTTCGGCGAGCAGGATGCTTTGCATCTCGTTGCGGAACGTGTCGAGCCACGTGCCGGGCACGATCGCCGCAGCGGGCGGTGCGTCGCCGTCGGGATCGGCAGCGGCCGCCGCTTGCGCGTCGGCCAGCGCCTGCCGTTCCGCGTCGCGCAGCCGCTCGAAGCGCGTGCCGAGCAGCGCGGGCACGGCGGACAGCAGGCTGCGCTCGCGCGCGCCGAGCACGCGCTCCATGATCGCGTCGAGCGCCGCTAGCCGCGCCATCCCGGACGCGCGCGCGGCCAGCGCGACCCGCAGGCGGCCGCGCAACTGGCCGATCGCCGTTTCCATTTCCTGCTGCAGGGACAGACAGCTCTGGCGGAAATCCGCGAAGTCCGCCATGTCGGCGGGCGGCGGCGGCATTTCGCCGGGGCGCCGCCGCGTACGCGGACGGTGGGCGGCCGTGATCGCCTGCGCGAGGTCGTGACGCACGCGCGCGCAGTCGCGCTCGGCGTCGTAACCGCGCACGCCGGCCGCGACGCCGGGCGGGCTCGCATTCAGCGCGGACGACAGCGTGATCGCGTCGGTCCAGCCGAGCCACTGGCTCAGGCGGTCCGACAGCGTCTGCCGGGATTCCGCGACGTCGGCATCGGTCAGGCGCGCGAGCAGCCGGACGAGCGTCGGGCCGCTCAGTGCCGGGCGCGGGGGTGCTTGCACCATGCTGCAAACCGTCAAAAAAGGCAGCAGTTTACACGTCGTCGGGAGGTCGGCCGCCAGAATCGGGGAAGCGGCCCGGCACGGCACGCCGCACAACCGGCGCGAACGCCCGCCGCACAAGGCTCGCGGGGCGGTCGTCGGGGTTTTCGCCAGCGCCGGCGTGGGTCAGGCGACGATTCGGGCCGCGTTCCAGAGCCGGAGCGGGCGGGCGCGGGCCGGTTCGGGGTTCGGTGCGCGGGCTCGCGCCTGTGCATCAACAAACACTCACCCACACGCGTTTCCATCACGGACGTGCGGTACCATCGCGACACCCGCCACGCGAATCGCGTCCGACGCGGGCGCGCGCCGCCATGCAGCCGGCACGCGCCACCGGCCGCATTCCGGGTATCCGGCCGATATCGGCGGGTCGCAGCGCGCGCCCCCAAGGGAGACGGGGCGCCGCCCATGACAACGAGAGATCGATAACAGACGGGCCCGCCCGACCGCATACGATGATTTCCGACTTCGTCGCGCGCCTGCGCGAGCGCTTCAGCAAACCGCCCACCCGGCAGGACTTCGCCGAACGCCTGATCGCCGCGCTACGCGCGACCGGCGACACGCGCGAGTGGCTTCACGAGGACGACAAGGGCCGTCTCGTGCAAGCCGATGCCCCGTCGAACATCATCAACCTCCACAACCTGTTCCGCGATTACGCGGACGCGAAGCCCACCGAGCGCGAAGCGACGCTGCTGCGCCAGGCGAACGCGATGATGCAGCACGAGATCCCGGCGAACTTCGCCGACGTGCGCGCGCGGCTGCGCCCCGTGATCCGCAGCGCGACCGAGCGCGGCACGGTCGCGCTGCAGCTCGCCGGACAGCCCGAAGCGTCGGAGGTGGCGTTCCGGCCACTGTGCGAGAACCTCGAGATCGGCATCGCGTACGACGGCGAATTCAGCGTCGCGCGGCTGACGAGCGCGCGGCTCGCCGAATGGGGCGTCAGCTTCGACGCCGCCTGCGACATCGCGATCGACAACCTGCGCGGCGCGTCGTCGGCACCGTGGGTCGCGTTGCGCGACGGCGTGTTCCTGTCGCAGTTCGGCGACTACTACGACGCGGCGCGGTTGCTGCTGACCGACCTGCTGCATCGCCAGCCGATCTCCGGCGCGCCGGTGGTGATGGCGCCGAACCGGGCCGTGCTGCTGCTCACCGGCGACCGCAACACGGCCGGTCTCGCGACGATGGTCGAACTCGCCGAACACGCGCGCGCGCAGCCGCGTCCGCTGCCGCCGCTGATGCTGCGCTGGGACGGCGCCGCGTGGCGGAACTTCATCCCGGCAGGACTGGAGGCGAAGCTGCACGCGCTGCGCGTGGACGAACTCGCCGGCGACTACCAGGATCAGCGCACGCAGCTGGACGACCTGCACAAGCGGGACGGCACCGACATCTTCGTGGCGACCTACACCGTGTACCGGCGGCAGAACGGCGAGCTGTTCAGTGTCAGCGTGTGGAGCGACGGCGTGCCGACGCTGCTGCCCGAGACGGACATCGTCGTGCTCTACCGGGAAGCGACGCGGCAGTCGGCGCACGTGCCGATGGCCGCGCTGCGAGAGACCTGCGGCGACCTGATGACGGCCACCGCGCATCGGCCGGTGCGGTACGAAGTGAAGGCGTTTCCGGACGAGGCGCGGTTCGCGGCGCTGCTGGAGCGGTTTCCGGCGGTGTGACGCGCGCTCGCGCTCGCGCGGGGCGGAGTGGCGGAGTGGCGGAGTGGGCGGACGGGCGGACGGGCGGACGGGCGGACGGGCGGAGTGGGCGGACGGGCGGACGGGCGGACGGGCGGACGGGCGGACGGGTGGAAAGGAATCGCCCGGCTCGGACCGTCCCGCCACCGGCCGGAATGACGGGCAGCGCCGGCATGCCCGTCGGGAATGAAACGGCGGTGCGCGCGAGCGGCACCGCCTGCCGTCAGATCCCCGCTTTCGGCGCGTTCAGGATCAACCGCAGGCCGAGCAGCGTGATCGCGCCGGCCGCGACGCGATCGACCCACTTCTTCGCGCGCAGGTAGAGTTCGCGCGGCCGGCGGGTCGAAAAGCACAGCGCGACGATCGTGTACCAGCCGAATTCGACGCCGAACACGAGCGGCGGCAGCGCCAGGTAGCACCACAGCGGCGGATGCTGCGGCAACAGCGCCGCGAAGATGCTGCCGTACCAGATCGCCGTCTTCGGATTGCTCAGCTGGGTCGTGAGGCCGGTCCAGAACGACTTGCGCGCGCTGCCGGCGACGACGGCCTGCGGGTCGTCCATCGCGATCGGCCGGTCGGCGCCGCGCCAGATCTTCGACGCCATGTAGATCAGGTATGCGCCGCCGGCCACCTTGAGCCCGACGTACAGCCATTCGACCGCCTGCAGCAGCGTATAGAGCCCGGCCAGCGCGACGCCGCCGAACGCGATCCCGCCGACGCCCATGCCGAGCGCGGTCGCGAGCCCGTCGCGGCGCGACAGCCCGATCGAATTGCGGGCGACCAGCACGAAACTCGGTCCCGGAATCATTGCGCCAAGCCACAGCGCGGCCAGAATGGCGAGTACGGCAGCCGATGCAGTCATCGAAGTCTCCTTGGTCGACGGCGCCGAAACGCCGGCGCCTGCGTGTCGCGTCGAGAATCGAGTCGCATTGCATCGATCGCCGACGCTGAAGCCGACGATTCTGGCACGCTTCGCCGCCCGCCGAAAGCGCCCGCGCGCTGCTATGCTGGCTGCCGTTCCCGCCCTCGCGCCCCGCCCCATGATCGAGATCCGCGCCGCCCGCTATCCCGACGATGCCGCCGTCGTCGAAGCGATCTTCCGCGAATACATCGCCAGCCCCACCGTCAGCCTCGCGTTCCAGGACTACGAGCCGGAGCTCGCCGCGCTGCCGGGCAAATACGCGGCGCCGCGCGGGCAACTGCTGCTCGCGTGGCACGGCGAGCGCGTGGTCGGCTGCGCGGCGTTTCGCGAAATCGACGCGACGACGTGCGAGATGAAGCGCGTATACGTGCGTCCCGACGCGCGCGGGCTGAACGCCGGCCGCCAGCTCGTCGAACGGCTGCTGCGCGACGCGAAGGCGGCCGGCTATGCGCGGATGTGCCTCGACGTGCTGCCCGAGTTCGTCGCCGCAAGGCAACTGTATGGTTCGCTCGGCTTCACGCCCGCGCCGCCGGTCGCGTTCAATCCGGTGCCGGGCACCGAGTTCCTCGGGCGGGATCTGTGATGGGCGCCGCCGCCCGCTGCGCCCTGCTCGCGCTGCTCGCCGCCGCGCTGTCGTCCGGCGCACGCGCCGGCGGCCTGCCGCACTCGGTCGCGACGCAATTGCCGTCCGGCTACCGGCCGCTCGTCGCGCAGGAAGGGCCCGACCTCGGCAACGGACGGCGCAGCTTGCTCGTCGTCGTGCATCGCGAAGCCGATACGCGCGCGCAGCCGTCGCCGCGCCCGCTGCTGATCTTCGAGGAGCAGCAGGACCGCGCATACCGGCTCGCCGCGCGCAACGACCACGTCGTCCTGCGCGCGAACGAAGGCGGCCAGTGCGATCCGTTCGATCCCGAAGACGCCGCCGACAGCGGCCTCGCGGTGAAAGGCCGCTATTTCACCGTGCAGAACTTCGTCGCCTGCGGGCAACACTGGAGCGACTACGTGACGTTCCGCTACGACCCGCGCACCCGCGGCTGGCTGTTCTCCAGCGAGATCTACACCGAATCGTTTCCGCTCGACGACAAGCCCGACGAAGTCACCGTCACGCGCGCCGACGCGCACCGGCCGGTGTCGTTCGGCCAATGGCGGCGCAAGGACTGAAGGACCCGCGCAGCGCAATCCTCAACTGGCGCGCAGCCGCGTTGCCGCCGGCCATGAAGCCTGCCGGCCGTCATGAACAATGTTCCGCGTCGCCCGCATCCGTACGACTCGCCTCCCCCCGCCAACCGGTCTACCATAGGCGCTCGTCGCCGTTCGGGCGCGCGCCGGCGCGGCATGCGGCTTGCGCGTGGTCCCTTCCCACGTTGAACCAGCGCAGGAGGACGTCATGACGCAACACTTCGATGCGATCGTCATCGGCACGGGCCAGGCCGGGCCGCCGCTCGCCGCGCGGCTCGCCGGCGCCGGCATGAAAGTCGCGATCGTCGAACGCGGCCGCTTCGGCGGCACCTGCGTGAACACCGGCTGCATCCCGACCAAGACGCTGATCGCAAGCGCGTATGCGGCGCAACTCGCGCGGCGCGCGCAGGAGTACGGCGTGTCGGCCGGGCCCGTCAGCGTCGACATGAAGGCCGTGAAGGCGCGCAAGGACCGGATCTCCGGCCGCTCGAACCACGGCGTCGAGCAATGGGTGCGCGGGCTCGACCACACGACGGTGTTTCAGGGTCATGCCCGATTCGAGCGGCCCGATGCGGTGCGCGTGGGCGACGACGTGCTCGAGGCCGAACGCATCTTCATCAACGTCGGCGGACGCGCGCAGATCCCGGCGATGCCGGGCCTCGACTCGGTGCCCTATCTGACCAACTCGACGATGATGGACGTCGACTTCCTGCCGGAGCATCTCGTGATCATCGGCGGCAGCTACGTCGGGCTCGAATTCGGCCAGATGTACCGCCGCTTCGGCTCGAAGGTCACGATCGTCGAGAAAGGCGCGCGCCTGATCCATCGCGAGGACGAGGACGTGTCGCAGGCCGTGCGCGAGATTCTCGAGAACGAAGGCATCGACGTGCAACTCGACGCGAACTGCCTGAGCGCACGGCGCGACGGCGACGGCGTCGCGGTCGGTCTCGACTGCACCGGCGGGCGCCGCGAGGTCGCGGGCTCGCACCTGCTGCTCGCGGTCGGCCGCGTGCCGAACACCGACGATCTCGGGCTCGAGCGGGCCGGCGTCGCGACCGACGCGCGCGGCTACATCACGGTCGACGACCAGCTGCGCACCAGCGTGCCCGGCATCTGGGCGCTCGGCGACTGCAACGGGCGCGGCGCGTTCACGCACACCGCGTACAACGACTACGAGATCGTCGCGGCCAACCTGCTCGACAACGATCCGCGCAAGGTGTCCGACCGCATCAATGCGTACGCGATGTACATCGATCCGCCGCTCGCCCGCATCGGCATGACGCTCGCGGAAGCGAAGCAGACCGGCCGCCGGCTGCTGGTCGGCACGCGGCCGATGACGCGCGTCGGCCGTGCGGTGGAAAAAGGCGAGAGCCTGGGTTACATGAAGGTGATCGTCGACGCGGACAGCCATGCGATTCTCGGCGCGTCGATCCTCGGCGTGACCGGCGACGAGGTCGTGCATGGCATGCTCGACGTGATGGCCGCCGGCGCGCCGTACACGACGATCAGCCGCGCGATGCACATCCACCCGACCGTGTCGGAGCTCGTGCCGACCTTGCTGCAGGATCTGCATCCGGTCGAATGAAGCGCGACGGGGGCGCGCGCATACGCTGCCCCCGCGCATGCGCGCGTCAGGTCTCGAAGTACCGCGGCCGGTCGATGTCGGCCAGCAACCCGGGCTGCATCGGCGCCCAGTCGAGCCATGCCCGGGTGCGTTCGCTCGTTGCGGGCGCATCCATCCCCGCGAACGTCGCGAACCAGCCGAAGTGTTCGCCGGCCTGCGCGCCCGATTTCGACACGACCGGCACGTTCAGCCGGCGGCCGATCACGGCCGCGATCTCGCGCAACGGCACGCCCGTATCGTCGACCGCGTGATAGCGCGCACCGGCCGCGCCACGCTCGACCGCGAGCCGGTACACGCGCGCCGCATCGATCCGGTGCACGGCCGGCCAGCGGTTGCCGCCGTCGCCGAGATATGCCGAGGCGCCCTTCTCCCTCGCGAACGCGATCAGGCGCGGCACGAAGCCGTGATCGCCGTCGCCGTGCACGGACGGCGGCAGGCGCACGACCGACGTGCACACGCCGCGCGCCGCCAGCGCCGCCGCGGTGGCTTCGGACGCACGCGGATAGGCCGCCGACACCGGCACGTGCGGATCGTCCTCGGTCGCCGCGCGCCCCGGCGCGACGAGCGCGAGGCCCGACGTGACGACCAGCGGCCGTGCCGACCCCGCGAGCACCGCACCGATCGTCTCGATCGCGCGGCGATCGAGTTCGCAGTTTTCCGCGAAGCGCGAGAAGTCGTGATTGAATCCCGTATGGATCACCGCATCGGCGGCCTCGGCGCCGCGCGTCAGGCTGTCGAGATCCTCGAGCGACCCGCGATGGACGTCGGCGCCCGCGGCCGCGACCGCGGCGGCAGCCGCGTCGGAACGCGCGAGACCGAGCACCGCATGCCCGGCGGCCGTGAGTTCGGCGACGACCGCGGCGCCGACGAAACCCGACGCTCCCGTAACAAAGACACGCATGTTCAACACCTCCGGATGAATGAGAGGCTTACTATCTGTCCGCCGTCGCGTGCGGTGAAGACGTGACGGTTTACCGGTAAACGAACTAACAGGCTATGGCTGACGCACCCGACAACCTGCTCGGCGCATACCTTCGGGACCGCCGCGAGAAACTCGATCCGGCCGCGCTCGGGCTGCCCGTCGCGCGCCGCCGCACGCCCGGCCTGCGCCGCGAGGAAGTCGCCCAGCGCGCGCACGTGAGCGCCGCGTGGTACACGTGGCTCGAACAGGGGCGCGGCGGCGCGCCGTCGGCCGACGTGCTCGACCGGCTCGCCCGCGCGCTGCTGCTCAACGACGCCGAACGCGAGCATCTGTTCCTGATCGGCCTCGGCCGTCTGCCCGAAGTGCGCTATCGCGCGAGCAGCGACGTCACGCCGCGCCTGCAGCACGTGCTCGATTCGCTCGACGCCAGCCCCGCGATCGTGCGCACGGCGACGTGGGACGTCGTCGCGTGGAACGACGCGGCCGCCGCGACATTGACCGACTACGCGACGCTGCCGCCGCCCGCACGCAACGTCCTGCGGCTGATCTTCGTCGACGCCGGGGTGCGCGACGCGCAGCCGAACTGGGAACGCGTCGCGCGCTTCGCGGTGGGGGCGTTTCGCGCCGACATCGCACGCGGCGGTGCGACGCAGTCCGTGCAGGCGTTCGTCGACGAGATGCGCGCGACGAGCGCCGAGTTCGACGCGATGTGGCGCGACCACGACATCCATTCGCATGACGAAGGAACGAAGGAGATCCGGCATCCGCAGGCCGGGCGGATCGCGCTCGAATATTCGGCGTTCTCGGTGACCGGCCGTCCGGACCTGAGCCTCGTGATCTTCACGCCTGCGACGCCGGCCGATCGTGCGCGCATCCGGGCGCTCGTCGCCGCGCGTGAACAGGCCCGCGAACCGCACGCGCCGGGCGCCTAGCTGCGCATCGAATGTGCGCCTGGAGCCGCCCTCGGAATCGCACCCGGAGTCGCAGCCAGAGTCACACCCGGCACCGCCCCCCAATCCGCCGCGCAGCCCGTGCGCCCGCGCCGCACCGCCCGCTGCGGTGCCCTCGCCCATCCGGCCCCGTCACGCGGCGCCGCGCCATCGCAAACCGCACTGATTGCCAGTCGAATATTTAATTTTCACCTGGACGAGCGCGCCTTTACCCTTTCGGCATCGCATCACAGGGCCACCGGCCCCCTCTGGAGCATTCCGATGACCGACCCCGGCACCGCGCAAGCCGTTTCCCGCCCGCACGCGGCTTCCGTGTCCTATGGCGCGCTCGCGCTGCTGGTGCTGGCCGGGCTCAACCTGCGTCCGTTCCTGACCGCGTTCGGCCCCGTGCTCGACCTCGTGCGTGCCGACACGGGCCTCGGTTTCCGCGCGGCGGCGCTGCTGACCACGCTGCCGTTCGTGCTGATGGGTGTCGTCGCCGGCCTCGGCGTCGGGCTCGCGCGGCGCTTCGGCGAGCAACGCGCGCTGCTCGCCGCGCTGGCGTTGATCGCCGCGGGTTGTACCGCGCGCCTGTGGAGCGACGGCAGCACCGGACTGGCCGTCACGGCAATCGTCGCGGGTGCGGGCGTCGCCGTGGTGCAGTCGCTCGTGCCGGGCCTCGCCAAGCGCTGGTTCGTCGACCGGCTGCCGCTCGCGATGGGCCTCTATTCGGCCGCGCTGGTCGGCGGCGGTGCGTTCGGCGCGGTCGCGAGTCCGTGGCTCGCCGCGCGCGGCGGCTGGCATCTGTCGCTCGCCGTGTGGGCCGTGCCCGCGCTCGTCACGCTCGCGCTGTGGCGCGCGAAGGCGCCGCGCGACGCGCTGCATGCGGCGGCGGCATCGGCGCCCGTCGCCGCGTTCGTACGCGTTCCGCGCGCATGGCAACTCGCGCTGTTCTTCGGCTTCAGCAACAGCGGCTATGCGAGCCTCGTCGCGTGGCTGCCCGCGTTTTATCGCAGCGTCGGCATGAACCCGCAGGCGAGCGGCAACCTGCTCGCGTGGATGGCGCTGTTCCAGGCGGCCGGCGCGCTCGCGATGCCGATGTTCGCAAAACGTTCGCATGATCGCCGCCCGGTGCTGTGGCTCACGCTCGCGCTGCAGACGGCCGGCTTCGCCGGCTTCGCGACGATGCCCGCGCTCGCGCCGTGGGTGTGGGTCGCGAGCGTCGGCATCGGGCTCGGCGGCTTCTTCTCGATGAGCCTGATCGTCACGCTCGACCACCTGCCCGATGCGCGGCTCGCGGGTGCGCTCGCCGCGTTCGTGCAAGGCGTCGGCTTCCTGACCGTCGCCGCGAGCCCGTGGTTGATCGGCTGGCTGCGCGACGCCGGCGGCGGCTTCGCGATCGCGTGGTGGATGCATCTCGGCGTGATCGCGTCGATGGCCGCGCTGAACGCCACGTTCTCGCCCGCCGGCTACCGGCGCAGCATGGCGCGCGTCACCGGCGCGGCGCGCTGACACCGCAGCACCGGCTTCCCTGATCCGGACGATCGCCGGCCGCTTGCGGCGCTCGTCCAGCCGCCCGCGCATGGCCGGGCGCGGGCCGTCACGCCCATCGGCCGCACCTTCGCTTCACCCCAGAACGACATCAATCGGTAAGGAGACAATCATGAAAAAGCTCGTCATCGCCGTCGCGCTCGCGCTGACGGCCGCCGCCGCCGCCGCGAAAGACCCGGCCGTCCTGCGCCTCGGCGTCGATCCCAGCTACGCGCCGTTCGAATCGCTCGCACCCGACGGCGCGCTCGTCGGCTTCGACATCGATCTCGGCAACGCGATCTGCGAACGCATGAAGGTGCGATGCGTGTGGGTCGAGAACGCGTTCGACGGGATGATCCCGGCGCTGAAGGCGCGCAAGTTCGACGGCGTGCTGTCGTCGATGAGCGTGACCGAGAAGCGCCTCGCGCAGATCGCGTTCACCGACAAGATCAACAACGTGCCGCCGCGCCTCGTCGCGCGACGCGGCGCGAACCTGCAGCCGACGGCCGAGTCGCTGGCCGGCAAGAGCGTCGGCGTCGAACAGGGGTCGACGCAGGAGACCTATGCGCGCACGTACTGGGAACCGAAGGGCGTGATCGTGCGCACGTACCAGACGCAGGACCTCGTCTATCAGGATTTGATTGCCGGTCGTCTCGACGCGTCGCTGCAATCATCGGTACAGGCCGATCTCGGCTTCCTGAAGACCGCGAAGGGCGCGAACTTCGCGTTCGCGGGGCCGCCGCTGCATGATCCGAAGACGCTCGGCGTCGGTTCCGCGATCGGCGTGCGCAAGGACGACGACGCGCTGCGCATGCAGATCAACGAGGCGCTCGCCAGCCTGATCCAGGACGGCACGTATCAGCGGATCGCGAAGAAGTATTTCTCGTTCGATATCTACAACTGACGGACATGGCCGGGGCCACGGACAATTCGCGTGCATCCCGAGCGGCGCATGCGACGTGGCCTCGACGATCGGCGCGGCGCGCTTCACGCGCGCGCATCCTCCCTCCGTCCCCCGCTGTCGCAATCATCCAGATTCGCGTCGCGTGCAGATAAAACCTCCGCGCCCGGCCCGCCGTTAACCCGTTCGCAGTCCCGGCGCCCCGTCTTTCAACGCGGCGCCCGTCGTCGTTCGTGATCCGGAATCCACATCCGCCGTCGGCCGCCCGTCGGGCCGCCGGCAAGGGAACGTCATGCGAAAACTCACCATCCGCGGCGGCCTCGTCGCGACCGTCGCCGGCTATACGGCGCTGCTCGTCCTGGTCGTCGGCGCGTGCATCGCCGCGCTCTACGCCGGCAACGGCTCGCTCGAAGCGATGTACCGCGACGACACCGCGTCGCTGCTGCACCTGAAAACCAGCTCGGAGCGCATGCTCGTGCTGCGCGAACGCGTCAGCGACGTCGCGCAGATCATCAGCGCCGGCCAGCCCGCGAAGGCGGAAATCGCGCAGCTCCACACGCTCCTCAAGCAGAGCGACGACGAACTGGACGCGTACTCGCGGTTGCATGCGCGCGACGCCGACGAGCAGGCCTTGTTCGATACGCTGCAGCAGCGCCGTCGCATGTTGCTCGATCAGGTTTTCCTGAAAGCGATGTCGCAACTCGACCACGACAACGCCTTCGACTTCCTCGACACGCACCGCACCGCGCCGCCGGCACTCTTCACCGCCTACCAGGAAGCGATCGATGCGCTCGAATCGTTCCAGGTCGCGCGCCAGAAGGCGCGCTACGACGCAGCCGGCGAACGCTTCCACCGGATCGTGTGGGCCATGGCGGCGGTCGCCGCCTTCGCGCTGGTCGTCGGCTTCCTGGCGCAGCGCGTGCTCGCGAAGGCGATCATCGCGCCGATCCATCTCGCCGTCGCGCATTTCGACAGGATCTCGAAAGGCGACCTGACCGGCGCGGTCGTCATTCCGGGCGAAAACGAAATGGCGTATCTGTTGAATGCATTGAAGCGCATGCAGGACGGCCTCGTCGAAACCGTGAGCCAGGTGCGCACGAGCACCGAGACGATCGTCGGCGACGTGCGCACGATCGCGAGCGGCAACGTCGACCTGTCCGCGCGCACCGAGCAGCAGTCCGTCTCGCTGCAGCAAGCCGCGGCGAGCGTGGAGCAGCTGACGGCAACCGTACGCCAGAACGCGGACAACGCACGCGATGCGCGCACTTACGCCGAGGGTGCGGCCGGCATCGCGGCAAAGGGCGGAGACGCGATGCAGCGCGTCGTCGAGACGATGTCGGCGATCTCGCACAGCTCCGCGCGGATTTCCGGCATCGTCGGCGTGATCGAAAGCATCGCATTCCAGACCAACATCCTCGCGTTGAACGCCGCCGTCGAAGCGGCGCGCGCGGGCGAACAGGGGCGCGGCTTCGCCGTCGTCGCGACCGAAGTGCGCGGGCTCGCGCAGCGCTGCGCATCGGCGGCGAAGGAGATTCGCGAACTCATCGGCAATTCCGCGCAGCGCGTCGAAGACGGCAGCGGTCTCGTCGCACTCGCCGGTTCGGCGATGACCGAGCTCGTCGTCGCGGTCGAGCGCGTGAACACGATCATGGGCGAAACGAGCATCGCCTTCGACGAGCAGTCCGCCGGCATCGAGCAGGTGAATGCCGCGGTCATCCAGATGGAGCAGACGATGCAGCGCAATGCCGCGCTGGTCGAGGAAGCGGCCGCCGCGGCGTTGTCGCTCGAGGATCAGGGCGCGCGGCTCAGCGATGCCGTCGCGCAATTCCGTCTGCGAGAAGCGGCGGCGGCGTGATGTAACGGCCCGGCCCGTGGCGGGCTGGCCGGCCCGTCACGCCACCCGGGCCGCAGCCCGGTGTCGTGACGGGAAACAGGTGGATCGCCGGTGTGCGGTGTGCCGTGTGTGACTAGACCGCCCGCTCCAGCAGGTCGGTTGCGAACGACTTCGCATGCTCGACAGCCTCCTGCGCATCGGGGAATACGCCGAGCTGATCCCAGTGCTCTTCGGCCGCGTAGGTTCCCCTCACCGCCAGCGCCCGCTGAACGCGCAACTGCGCGGCGTATCTGCCGTCGTCCAGTGGCCGGGCCGTCGCGACGACCTTGTGCGGCGGGCTCGCTCGCTCCGGCTGAACCAGTTCGACGGAGCCGCCGGCCGTGCCGATCGCCATCAACTCGTTCCTGGCCTTGCAGTCCGGGCAGTAGAAGCACCATCCCGCATCATCCTGGCGAGACTTGACCTGCCCGCGCGCCAGCACGGCACGACATTCAACGTTTTCGCAGATGAACGGCATAGCTGTCTCCGAAGTTGTTTGAGAGAAATCCTAGCATGTCCGTCGGCGGCGAAACCAGAAAAAAAGCCGGCCCCGAAAGGACCGGCTTTGCCGACATCGCACCGCGCAAATGCCTGCCCGCGCGGCATCGTTCAGTAGCGGCTGCGCCCCCACAGCGTCTTCGGTTCGTCGAGCAGGCGACGCAACCCGCTGCGCTCGATCATCGTCTCCGCGACTTCCATCACGCGCTCGAGAATCGCGTTCTCGTCGACCGACAGCACGCGCCGATCCTCCATCAGCACGCGGCCACCGACCATCGTCATGCACACGTCGGCCGCGTTCGCGAAACACGTGACGCGATACACCGGCATGTTCATCGGCATCATGTGCGGGCGGAACAGGTCGACGAGGATGAGGTCGGCGAGCTTGCCGGCTTCGAGCGAGCCGATCTCGTGATCGAGCGACAGCGCCTTCGCCGCGTCGATCGTCACCATCTCCAGCACCTTCCCGTGCGGCAGCACGTCGGGGTCGCGGAAATGGCGGCGATGGTAGTGCATGCACTGCCACATGTGACGGAACATGTCGTAGCCGCGATCGGGCGCCGCGCCGTCCGACGCGATCGCGACCGTCACGCCCGCATCGATCAGCTCGGGCACCGGGCAGCGGCCGATGATCGACATGATCGCGCTCGGGTTGTGGACGATCGCGGTGCCGGTTTCCACGCACGCGGCGATATCGGCGTCGGTCAGGTCGATGCTGTGCGACATGAACGACGTCGGGCCGAGCAGCCCGAGCTCGCGATGCGCGAACGCGAGCGTGCCGGCGCGGTGTCCGTCCTGCGTGAACGTCAGGCCGCGCTCGCGCGCTAGCGCGCCGTAGCGTGCAGCCTGATCGCGGAAATCCCGCTCGTACTGCGCGAGTTCCGGGTCGTGCTCGGGCCCGTACACCGGCAGCGTGATCGCGATCCGGATCCGCCCGTCGGAGTCGCCGTGGCATTCGTCGACGATGCGTTCGCACACGTCGTACATCGTGTCGAAATCGATGTCGCGCGTCTCGCCGCCGTCCGGCGTGTGGCGCGTGTATGCACGCGGCGCGGGCGGGCGCGACGGGCCGACGGCCACGATCGAGCGCGTGCCGGTGCGCACCACGGCATCGCAATGACGCCGCGCGTAGACGGGATCGTCGACGCGCATGATCGAGTTGCCGCCGCCGAGCAGCGACACGCCCGTCGTCACGCCGGCCTTCAGCCGTTCGAGCGCCGCGAGATGCGATTCGGTTTCCCAGAACGCCTCGTCCGACGCGCGCGTATAGATCGTCTCGGCCGCGGCCGACCACGCATCGCCGTCCGCGCCGCCGATCGTGCGCAGCATCGCGTGGCCCGCGTGCGCATGCGCATCGATCAGGCCCGGCAGCACGGCCTTGCGGCGTGCGTCGATCGTGCGCGCGGCACGGAAGCGCGCCTGCAATTCGGCGGTGTCGCCGACGGCGACGATGCGGTCGCCCCTCACGGCAACCGCGCCGTTCTCGATCACGCGCCGCTGCGGGTCCATCGTGATCACGCAGCCATTCGCGATCAGGGTGTCGATCGCTTCGCGCCGGTCGTCGGCCTTGTTCTCGGTCGTCATCGTTTCGGTGTCCTGTTGTAGTTAGAAGGGGCCGGGCGCCGCCGCACGGAAAAACCGCCGGGCAGTCGCCCGGCGGTTCGGCGGCGGCACGCCGATCGGGTCGTCACGCGGAGCGGGCCGGCGCGGCCACGCGCGCCTTCAGCTTGCGCTGCGCCGCGCTGATCGCGATGAACACCACCGCGTTCACCGCGAGTGCGACGAGCCCGGGGTTGATCGACGTCAGCGTGCTCGATGCGCCGGGGAACAGCGACGCGAGCGTCACGCCGTAGTAGTTCGTCAGCGCGATCACGATCGCACCGGCGACGATCCCCGCGAACGCGCCTTCCCGCGTGCCGAACGGCCGCTTCAGGAAGCTCGACGCGAGCATCGGCACGAGTTGCGTGAGCAGGCTCGACGAGAAGATCGCGAGCGTGACGAAGGTCGCGCCGCCGCGCAGCACGAAGTAGACGACCACCAGCGTGAAGATCGGCAGCGCGATCCGCGCGACACGCGTCACCTCGCGGTCGGTCGCGTTCGGCGCGAAGCCTTCGCGGTAGATGTTGCGCGCGATCGTCGTCGAGGCGTTCAGCATGATCAGCGAGCCCGGCACCAGCGCGGTCAGCAGGCCCGTGCCGCCGACGATGCCGACGAACCACGCGGGGAACGTCTGCTTCACGAGACGCAGCAGCGCGAGATCGGTCTGCGCGCCTTCGAGCCCGTGCACCGTCATCACGGCCGCGAAGCCGACGAGGAACAGGAACGCGATCAGCACCTGGTACAGCGGCATCAGGATCACGTTGCGGCGCAGCGCGCGTTCGTCCTTCGCGACGTAGATCGCGGTGAAGCCGTGCGGGTACAGGTAATAGCCGAGCGACGTGAGCAGGATCGTCGAGTTGTACCAGCTCAGGTTGAAGCCGTGCTCGGGCATGCGCAGCAGTTCGGGATGCGCGGCGTCGATCTTCGCGAACATCTCGCCGAGGCCGCCGTAGTAGTGCATCGGCAGGTACAGGCCGAGGAAGATCGCGATCGCGAGGATCAGCACGTCCTTGAAGATCGCGATGCTCGCCGAGCCGTGGATGCCCGACACGACCATGTACACGGCCATCAGCGTCGCGGCGATCCAGATCGCGGCCGCTTGCGGAATCAGCCCGTACGACATCTCGGACACGATCACGCCGAGGCCGCGCAGCTGGATCATCAGCAGCGACACCATCGCGAACACGGCCACGACCGACACCAGCACGCCGATCGCGCGGCTGTCGTACTTCGACGCGAAGTAGTCGGCGAACGACACGAGCCCGCGCGCCTTCGCGTAGCGCCACACCGCGGGCAGCATCCAGTAGCCGATCACGAACGCGAGGCAGCCGTACGACAGGATGTAGAACGCGGGCACGCCCTTGCTGTAGGTCCAGCCGCTCGCGCCGAGGAACGAGAACGTCGAGAACGCCTCGCCCGCCATCAGCAGAAATGTGAGCAGCGAGCCGAAGCCGCGCCCGCCGACCGCCCACTGCTCGAGCGTGAGCTTGCGGCCGCGCCGCGCCATCACGCCGATCGCGAGCGCGAACACGGCGAACGCCGCGATGATGATGATCGAGGCGTTCATCGCGCGTCTCCCGTGCGGCCGTCGCGGGCCGCATCGCGCTCGTCGAGGTGGAACAGGATCGCGAGGATCGCGGCGGTCGCCGCCATCCAGATCAGGTTCCACACGAGCAGGAAAGGCAGGCCGAACAGCAGCGGCCGCACCTCGGCGATCGAGCCGCCGGTGTACATCCCGACGAACGGCAGCGCCGCCAGCAACAGTCTGAATTTCATCTATGTCTCCTCCGGAAGACGCGCGAACGCGTCAGCGCATCAGAACTTCTGGCGGATGCCGACCACCACCGCCACCTGAGACGTCGTCGACGACGGCCCGTCGGTCCCGTCGATCCACGCGTGGCCCACGCCCGACGACGCCTTCTGGTAGAAGCCGTTCACGTACACGTCGGTGCGCTTCGACAACAGGTACTGCAGGCCGGCCGACACCTGCTGGTAGTGACCGTCGTCGGCGCCGCGCGCGACCTTCGTATAGGTGTAGCCGGCCGCGGCCATCAGCGCGGGCGTGATCAGGTAGCGCACGCTGCCTTCGTAGTTGTTGAAGCGCAGCGCGCCGCCCGTCGCCTGGCCAAAGTTCGAGCCCGTGTACAGCAGCCCGAGCGTCGCCGCGCCGATCGTGTAATTGCCGCCCGCGCCCCAGATCTGCTGGCGCACCGCGCTCGACAGGCCGGCGCCGAACACCGACGCCGAGCCCGGGTAGTAGTTGTCCGACGCAACGGCGCCCGTCGCGCTGGCCGCCGGATGGTTCACGCGCGTATAGGCGGCGCCTGCATTGAGCGGCCCGTGCGTATAGGTGACGCCGGCGCTCCACGAGTTGTCGTTCGAGAAGCCCGTCGAATTCGAGAACCCGTACATCAGGTTCGCCTGCAGGCCCGCGATCGTCGGCGACACGTACTTGACCGCGTTGTTGGTGCGGAAACTATTGTTGATGTCGTCGTTGTCGAACGGGTGCGTCGAGTACTGCGCGAGGAAGCTGCTCATCTGCAGCGAGCCGAGAATGTCCTGCGTCGAGTTGTACTGGCGGCCGAGCGTCACCGCGCCCCAGTTCGCGCCGCTCAGGCCGACCCACGCGGAGCGGCCGAACATCCGGCCGCCCTGCCCGAGCGCGCCGTTCGCGACGTTGAAGCCGTTCTCGAGCCGGAAGTTCGCCTTCAGGCCGCCGCCGAGATCCTCGCTGCCGATCAAGCCCCAGCGCGGGCCCGATTCGTTGCCGCCCGTGAACTGCCACAGCGCATGGCCCTTCGAATTGTTCGTGTAGGTCACGCCGGCGTCGACGATCCCGTACAGCGTCACCGTCGACTGCGCGTGCGCGGCGCCGGCGACCATCATCGCCATGGCTGCGCTCATGCACGCGACGCCCGTCTTCCTGCTCATCGTTCGCACCATCTCCGTCATCTCCTCTCCAAACCGTCTTGTCGATGTTGTGTTTTGTTGATGCTGGCCATACGCGCCGGTCGGCTTGTATAGACAGTGGCTGGATGGTATCCAGCCGCAGTCGCATCAAGAAATGAAATGTTCAACTGGCCGGCAGTTGAAAATCGAATGGAGACGGATGAAGGGGAAACGGGCGGCGAATGCGCGCGCCTGCAAGCAGATAGAAAGCATGGAAGCCCGCCGGACGCGACGCATTCTGCTCAGTCATGAATGGCTCGCGTAAGCAAGCTGACGAAACGGTGACGCGCGACGCGCCTATGCGGTTTTCCCGGATAGACCGTGCATCGGCCGCCGCAATGCGGCGTCGAACGGATTCGTGCGCGGGCCGATCGCATCGGCCTGGCGCCGGAGCAGTTCGACGACCATCGGCATCCGGTCGTCGCCGAGCCGCGACGCCAGCGTGCCAACGCTCAGCGCGCCGACCGGGTAGCCGGTGCGATCGAGGATCGGCACCGCGACGCCGGCCATCCCGTCGAGCACGCCGCTGTTGCGGCCCGCGTAGCCGAGCTCGCGCACGCGCTCGATCTCGGTGCGCAGGTAGACCTCGTCGAGCACGCCGTAACCGCGAATGCGCGGCACGTTGAAGCGGATCACTTCCTCGCGCTCGGCTTCCGGCAGGAACGCGAGGATCGCGAGGCTGCCCTGCCCGACGCCGAGCGCAATGCGCCCGCCGATGTCCCCGGTGAACGAACGGATCGGGAACGGGCCTTCGCACAGATCGAGACACACTGCGTCGAAGCCGCTCTTCACGAGCAGGAAGATCGTCTCGCCGAGGCTTGCGCACAGCCGCAGCAGCGCAGGCCGGCACAGCGTGCGCATGCTGCTCGGGTTGCCGGCCAGCGCGGCGAGCGCGAAGAAGTCGACGCTCAGCCGGTACAGCTTCGACTGTTCGTCCTGCTCGACCATCCCTTCGGCGATCAGCGATTGCAGGATCCGGTGCGCGGTGCCCTGCGTGAGGCCAACGGCCTTCGCGAGGTGCGTGACGCGCACGCCGTCCTGCTGCATGCCGGCCAGCGCGCGCAGGATCGCGAACGCACGCTGCAGCATGCCGGTGCCCGGCGCGCCGGCCGCATCGACGGCGGCGTCCTCGTCCGCGGCCGGCATGCGTACGGCACGCGACGTTCCGGGCGAATGCGGTTCCTGCATGCGGATTCTCCTCGATGATTTCATTGAACGGAATACATCAGCTGCCATTGTCGTGTCGCCAAAATGCGCGCGGCATCCGGGTGTGCACGGGATTGACGCGCGTCTTTCACCACCTGCCCGCCCTTCATTCAACGGAACGATTTGCCGGCGACTCGGCAAAGCATTCCGTTCACTGGAATTTTTCTGAAATTCATCTCGTTGAGCAGAATTCCAAATTGACGCTCCGAAATATGGCTGGCTAGAGTCCGCGTCAATGACGCACCGGCCATGCGGTGTGCGAACCCGGAGTGCTCCATGTCGTTTCTCACGCTTACGGATCTGACGAAATCGTTCGGCGCGCTCACCGCCGTCGCCGACGTCAACCTGTCGGTCGAACAAGGCGAATTCGTGTCGCTGCTCGGGCCGTCGGGCTGCGGCAAGACCACGACGCTGCAGATGATCGCCGGCTTCGTCGACGTCACCCGCGGCCGCATCGCGCTCGACGGGCAGGACATCACGCACATGAAGCCGAACCGCCGCGGGCTCGGCATCGTGTTCCAGAGCTATGCGCTGTTTCCGCACATGAGCGTCGCGGAGAACGTCGGCTTCGGGCTCGACATGCGCGGCGTCGACAAGGCGGAGCGCGCCGAGCGCATCCGCGCGGCGCTCGCGCTCGTGCGCCTCGATGCGCTCGCGCACCGCTTTCCGCGTGAATTGTCCGGCGGGCAGCGGCAGCGCGTCGCGATCGCGCGCGCCGTGGTGATCGAGCCGCCGGTGCTGCTGCTCGACGAGCCGATGTCGAACCTCGACGCGAAGCTGCGCGAAGAGATGCAGTTCGAACTGCGCGCGATCCAGCGCAAGATCGGCACGACGACGATCATGGTCACGCACGATCAATCGGAAGCGCTGTCGATCAGCGATCGCGTGGTCGTGATGGAAGCCGGCCGCATCACGCAGACGGACACGCCGTACCGCGCGTACGAACGCCCGGAGAACCACTTCGTGTCGCAGTTCATCGGCAAGGCGAACCTGCTGCCCGGCACGATCGTCGCGCACGACGGCGACGCGATCCGCATCGATCTCGGCCACGATCTCGCGGAGACCGGCCGCACCGTGCACCTGCCGGCGCGCGAGCGCGACGTGCGCATCGGCGATGCCGTGTCGGTGTGCATCCGTCCCGAGAAGCTACGACTGTGCGCACCCGGCGCGGGCCGCTTCGCCGCGACCGTCACGAGCCGCTTCTTCCTCGGCAGCCAGTGGCTGTACCGCGTCGACAGCGCGCTCGGCGAAGTGCTCGTGTGCTGCCAGAACGAAGGCGCGGAGCCGCTCGCGGAAGGCGCGCCGGTCGGCGTCGACTGGCACAGCGACGCGGTGCGCGTGATGCGCCGGGAGGCCTGAATGCGACAGCCTACCCGTCCGCTTTCGACCGACGGCGCGCCGACCGGGCTCGCGCCATCGGGCGCGGCCGCGACCGCGGCGGCCAACGCGGCCGACGCCGTTCCGCTTCGCACCGGCAGCGTTGCGCTGCGCGCGACGTGGCGTGCGCACGCGCCGCTGTGGCTGATGTGCGCGCCCGCGTTCGCACTGTTCGCGGCGCTCGTGCTCGTGCCGCTCGCGATGACATTCGCGCTCACGTTCTACCGTTACGACCCGGCCACAGGTCCGATCGCCGCCTTCCAGCTCGGCAACTACGCGGAGGTGCTCGGCTCGTCGTACTTCCACACGATCTTCGCACGCACGTTCGGCATCGCCGCGCTGACCACCGCGATCTGCGTCGCGATCGGCACACCCGAAGCGTACGTGCTGTCGAAGATGCGCGATCCGTGGCGCTCGCTGTTCCTGCTCGTCATCCTTGCTCCGCTGCTCGTGTCGGTCGTCGTGCGCGCGTTCGGCTGGAGCATGCTGCTGAACACGAGCGGGCTCGTGAACCAGGCACTCGGGCTCGTCGGCCTCGGGCCGTACAAGCTGGAATACACGACGTTCGCGATCGTGATCGCGCTCGTCCACGTGATGCTGCCGTTCATGGTGATTCCCGTCTGGACGGCACTGCAGCGGCTCGATCCGCAGACCGAGCACGCGGCGCTGTCGCTCGGCGCGTCGCCGTTCACGACGCTGCGCCGCATCGTCGTGCCGCAGCTGATGCCGGGCGTGCTGTCGGGCAGCCTGATGGTGTTCGGGCTGTCGGCGAGCGCGTTCGCGATTCCCGGCCTGCTCGGCGGACGCCGCCTGAAGGTCGCGGCGACCGCCGTCTACGACGAATTCCTCGGCTCGCTGAACTGGCCGCTCGGCGCGACGATCGCGGTGCTGTTGCTGGTCGCGAACCTCGTCGTGATGCTCACCTACTACCGCGTGCTCGAACGCCGCTACGCGCGCAGCCTCGGAGGCGCTTCCCGATGAGAAAGAACGGCCCCATTGCGCTGGCGTTCCATACGCTCGTGATCCTGTTCGTGCTCGCGCCGCTCGCGATCGTCGTGCTGGTCGCGTTCACGCCCGACGAAACGCTGACGCTGCCGACGCACGGGTTGTCGCTGCGCTGGTTCCGCGCGATCCTCGACTATCCGGACTTCGTCACCGCGTTCGCCAACAGCGTGAAGCTCGCATTCGCGTCGGCGACGCTGTCGCTCGCCATCGCGTTGCCCGCCGGGCTCGCGATCGGCCGCGCGACCTTTCCCGGCCGCGCGTTCCTGAACGGCCTGTTGCTGTCGCCGCTCGTGATTCCCGGCCTCGTGCTCGGCATCGCGCTGCTGCGCTTCTTCGCGCTGATCGGCGCGACCGGCTCGTTCGCATGGCTGGTGCTCGCGCACATGATCGTCATCACGCCGTTCGTGATGCGGCTCGTGCTCGCGTCCGTCGCGGGCCTCGACCGCAGCATCGAGCAGGCCGCGTGCTCGCTCGGCGCTGCCCCGTGGACGACGTTCCGCCGCATCACGCTGCCGATGATCCTGCCTGGCATCACCGGCGGCTGGCTGCTCGCGTTCATCAACAGCTTCGACGAGCTGACGATGTCGATCTTCGTCACGTCGCCGCAGACGGTCACGCTGCCGGTGCGCATGTACATGTATGCGACCGAATCGATCGATCCGATGATGGCGTCGGTATCGGCTCTGGTCATCTTCATCACCGCCGGCGCGATGCTGCTGCTCGATCGCGTGTACGGCCTGAACCGCATCCTGATCGGCCAACACTGATGACGACCTTCGTTTCCCGCTCCACCGACAACGCGGACGACGGCGCGCAATTCGTGCGCGTCGCCGAACGCGAGCGCGCCGCCGTCGCGTTCACGCTCGACGGCCGCCCCGCGCACGCGCTCGCCGGCGACACCGTGCTCACCGCGATCCTCGTCGCGCAGCGCCGCGTGCGCGTGAGCGAATTCAGCGGCAAGCCGCGCGCGGGCTTCTGCCTGGTCGGCGCGTGCCAGGACTGCTGGGTCCGCACCGAGGCCGGCGCCCGCGTGCGCGCCTGCTCGACGCCGATCGCCGATGGCATGCGGATTCTCACTGGCGCGCAGCCCGCCACGGCCGGAGACGCATCATGAGCGACGCACTGCGACCGGTGATCGTCGGCGCGGGGCCGGCCGGCGTGCGCGCGGCCGAGGCGCTGGTCGACGGGGGGCTGCGCCCCGTCGTGATCGACGAGAACGCGCGCTGGGGCGGGCAGATCTATCGCCAGCCGCCGGCCGACGGCGCGTTCGCGCGCGGCAAGCGCGCGCTGTACGGCTTCGAGGCCGCGAAGGCCGATGCCGTGCACCGCACCATGGCCGCGTTGCTGCCGCACGTCGACTATCGGCCGAACACGCTCGCCTGGGCGTGCGGCGCGGGCCGCGTCGACACGCTGCAGGACGGCCGCGAAACGACCGTGCCGTTCTCGCACCTGATCGTCGCGAGCGGCGCGACCGATCGCATGCTGCCGGTACCCGGGTGGACGCTCGCGGGCGTCTATACGCTCGGCGGCGCGCAAGTCGCGCTGAAGGCGCAGGGGTGCGCGATCGGCAGCCGCATCGTGTTCGCGGGCACGGGGCCGTTGCTGTATCTCGTCGCCTATCAATACGCGAAGGCCGGCGCGCAGGTCGCGGCCGTGCTCGACACGAGCCCGCTGAGCCGGCAGGCTGCCGCGACGCCCGCCCTGCTGCGCATGCCGTCCACATTCGCGAAGGGGCTGTACTACATCGGCTGGCTGCGCGCGCACGGCGTCGCGATCGAAACCGGCGTCACGCTCGAGCGCGTGCTCGGCGAGCGGCACGTAACGGGCCTCGCATGGCGCGCGGCCGGCGGCGACGCGCCGCCGCGGATGTTCGACTGCGATGCGCTCGGCCTCGGCTTCGGGCTGCGTTCCGAGACCCAGCTCGCGGATCTCGCCGGCTGCCGGTTCCGTTTCGATCCGCTCAACCGCGCATGGCTGCCCGAACGCGATGCGGCCGGCCGCACATCGGTGCGCGGCATCTACGTGGCGGGCGACGGTGCCGGCATCGCAGGCGCTGACGCGGCCGAGGCGTCCGGGCGACGCGCGGCGCTCGCGCTGCTCGGGGATGCGGGTATCGCGATGCCGTCGTCGTCGCCGTCGCTGGCCGGCAAGCCCGATGTAGCGACGCTCGATCGCACGCTCGCCCGGCTCGGCGCGTTCCGTGCCGGCCTCGAAGCGGCGTTCGCGCCGCCCGCCGCACTCGCCGCGCGCTGCCCGGACGACACGATCGTGTGCCGCTGCGAGGAAATCGACGCGGGTACGCTGCGACGCTGCATCCGCGGTGGCGAAGCGACCGAGCTGAACCGGCTGAAGGCGCTGACACGCGCCGGGATGGGCCGCTGCCAGGGCCGCATGTGCGGCGACGCGACCGCACTCGTGCTCGCCGCGGAAACCGGCCGCGCGCTCGCGGACGTCGGCCGGTTGCGCGCGCAACCGCCGGTGAAGCCGTTCCCGATCTCCGCCGCACTCGTGGGCGACGATGTCGCGGCGATTCCCGACGAGGCACGCGATGAGTGAACGCCGTCACTACGACGTCGCGATCGTCGGCGGCGGGCTCGTCGGCGCTTCGGCTGCACTGGCGCTCACGCGGCACGGCTTGCGCGTCGCGCTGTTCGAGCGCCGCGACTGCGGCGCGCAGGCAAGCGGCGTGAACTACGGCGGCGTGCGCTGCCAGGGCCGCCCCGCCGAACAACTGCCGCTCGCGCTGCGCGCGCGGCGCATCTGGGATCGCCTGCCCGAGCTGATCGGCATCGACGGCGAATTCGTCGTGTCGGGTCATTTGCGGCTCGCGCGCAGCGACGCCGATCTCGATGCGCTCGATGCCTACGCGACGCTTGCCGGCGAGCACGGCTTGCCGTTGCAGGTGATGCGCGGCGACGCGTTCCGCCGCCGCTACCCGTGGCTCGGCCGCGCCGCGGTCGGCGGCTCGCTGTGCGCGACCGACGGGCACGCGAACCCGCGTGTCGTGTCGCCCGCGTTCGCGCGCGCGGCCCGCGCAGCGGGCGCCGACGTGTTCGAGCACACGCCGGTCGACGACGCCCGGCACGACGGCACGCGTTTTCATGTCGTTGCGGGCGGCCGTGCGTTCAGTTCGACGTGGCTGATCAACTCGGCCGGCGCATGGGCGAACACGATCGCCGAGCGCTTCGGCGAAGCCGTGCCGATGGAGCCGATCTACCCGAACATGTGGGTGACCGAACCGCTGCCGCCGTTCATCACGCACAACCTCGGCGTGTACGGCGGCGGCGTGTACGCCCGGCAGGTCGCGCGCGGCAACTGCGTGATCGGCGGCGGGCGCGGCCGCGGCGACGGCGAGTTCGGCCAGCCGTCGGTCGACACGACGCGCGCGGTGATGCGCGATGCGTGCGCGCTGCTGCCCGCATTGCGCGACGCGCTGCTGATCCGCACGTGGAGCGGCGTTGAAGGCTGCACGCCCGACCACAACCCGATCATCGGCGCGAGCCGTACCACGCCGAACCTGCTGCATGCGTTCGGCTTTTCCGGCGGTGGCTTCCTGCTCGCGCCGGGCGTCGGCGAAGTGCTCGCCGAGCTCGTCACAATCGGCGAAACCGCCACGCCACTCGATGCATTCTCGATCGGCCGCTTCTTCCCCCAAGCCGCGCCGACCGCCCCTTTCCGTCAAGAGGAGACCCAACGATGAAACTGCTCGGAACGATCGCGGCGGCTGCCGCCCTCTGCCTCGCAGGCGCCGGCGCGCCGGCGTTCGCGCAAACCAAGACGATCTACGTCGGCATGAACGGCGGCCCGATGGAAAAGGCCTATACGAGCCAGGTGCTGCCCGACTTCGAGAAGGCGAACAACGTGAGGGTCATCGTCGTGCCCGGCACCTCGTCCGACGTGCTCGCGAAGCTGCTCGCGAACCGCAACAAACCGCAAATCCACGTCGCGTTCCTCGACGACGGCGTGATGGCGCGCGCGGTCAGCCTCGGTGTATGCCAGAAGCTCGACGACTCGCCGGTACTGAAGGAGCTTTATCCGTTCGCGCGAATGAAGGACGACGTCGGCGCGGGCGTGCAGCTCGGCATGACCGGCATCGCGTACAACAAGAAACTGTTCGCGGAGAAAGGCTGGGCGCCGCCGACGTCGTGGATGGATTTCGCCGACCCGAAATACAAGGGCAAGGTCGTGTTCCAGTCCACGTCGAGCAGCACGTTCGGGCTGCACGGATTTCTCGCGATCAACCGGCTGCTCGGCGGCAGCGAACAGAACGTCGAGCCCGGCTTCAGCAAGTGGGCGAGCACGGTCGGGCCGAACGTCGTCGAGTACATCCCGAACTCGGCGAAGATCTCCGAGATGGTGCAGACCGGCGAGGCCGGCCTGTTCCCGCTGACGCCGACCGGCGTCGGCGACCTGCAGGACAAGGGCATTCCGGTCGCGTATGCGAACCCGAAGGAAGGCCCGGTGCTGCTGCTCGTCGACCTGTGCGTGGTCGCGAACAACCCGGATCCGCAACTGGCCCAGAAGCTCGCGCAGTTCCTGCTGTCCGCACCCGCGCAGACGAAGGCGGCCGAAGCCGGCAAGCAGATCCCGACCAATCGCCTCGCGAAGATGCCCGCTGCGATGCAGCAAAGCCTTGGCAACGTCGACGATCTGGTGCGCAAGTTGACGGTGGTCGACTGGACGGCGATCAACGCCCGCCGCGCGCAGTGGGACACGCGCTGGAACCGGCAGATCGAGCGGTGACGGGCACCGGCGTTCGCGGGTACGGCCGTGCGCGCCACGACCATCATTTGCGGGAGTGATGACACTCCCCTTTTTCTGCGGATTTGACCGGGGCGGCGGTGCCGACAACACTAGCCCGCAGTGCCGCATGCGTCGCAGAGACGGCACGCACCCGCCCCCCTTCAGAGTCCGCCATGTACCCGACCGACACCATGCAATCCCCGAGCGCCGCCCGGCCGCTCGCCGACCGGCAGCTTCGCCGCATCGTCATCGCCTCCGTCGCCGGCAACGCGATGGAGTGGTACGACTTCTTCGTCTACGGCACGGCCGCCGCGCTCGTGTTCGGCCACGTGTTCTTTCCGCCCGGCGCGTCGCCGCTCGCGGGCAGCCTCGCAGCGTTCGCCGCGTTCGCGCTCGGCTTCGTCGCGCGGCCGCTCGGCGGGATCGTGTTCGGGCATGTCGGCGACCGCTACGGCCGCAAGGCGTCGCTCGTGTGGACGCTGCTGATCATGGGCGCGTCGACGTTCGCGATCGGCCTGCTGCCGACCTACGCGCAGGTCGGCCTGTGGGCGCCGGCGGCGCTCGTCGTGCTGCGGCTGCTGCAAGGCATCGCGTCCGGCGGCGAATGGGGCGGCGGCGTGCTGATGATCAGCGAGAACGCGCCGCCCGAGCAGCGCGGCTACTACGCGGCGTGGAGCCAGCTCGGCGTCGGAGGCGGCTTCGTGCTGTCGTCGGCCGCGTTTCTCGCCGCCCAGGCGCTGCCCGACGACGCGTTCCGCACCTGGGGCTGGCGGCTGCCGTTCCTCGCGAGCATCGCGATCTTCGCGATCGGCATCTACATCCGCCGCCACCTGCCGGAAAGCCGCGACTACGAGCAGGCCGGCAAGCGCGGCGCGCACACGCACTTGCCGATCGTCGAATGCATCCGACGCCATCCGAAGGAAATCCTGCTCGCGATGGGGCTGCGCGTCGCCGAAAACGGCGGTGCGTACATCTTCCTCGCGTTCTCGCTTGTCTACGGCAAATACGTCGGCATCCCGAATGGCGTGATGCTGACCGGCGTGATGATCGCGATGATCGTCGAAATGGGCGCGATGCTCGCGTGGGGCCGGCTGTCCGACCGGATCGGCCGCAAGCCCGTGTACCTGATCGGCGCGCTGAGCCTCGTCGCGTGCGCGTTTCCGTTCTTCTGGCTGCTCGACACGCGTGCGACGCCGCTCGTGTGGCTCGCGCTGACGGTCGGTACCGCGGTGAGCCACGGCGCGATGATCGGCACGCTGCCCGCGCTGGTCGGCGAACTGTTCAGCACCGAGGTGCGCTATTCGGGCGTCGCGCTCGGCCATGAAGTCGCGTCGATCTTCGCGGGTGGCATGTCGCCGCTGATCGCGACCGCACTGCTCGCGCGCTATCACGCGTCGTGGCCCGTGTCGCTGTTCCTCGTGGCGCTCGGCCTCGTGACCGTCGCGACGCTGTGCGTGATGCGCGAGACGCGCGGCGCGCCCGCTGCCGACACGCGCGGCGACGCGGCATGAGCGTAGCCGCCGCGCACGCGACGCTTCCGGCCGGCGAACGACACAGCGGTTTGCGGTACCGCATGCACGCGTGCGCGGCGCGACGATCGCACCGGGTCGCGACGACCGCGCTATGCGTCGGTGCTGCGCCGCGCGCCGTCGAACGCCGGCGCCAGTCCCAGGTGGTCGAGCAGCCGCGCGAATTCGCCGAGCCGCTGCCGCATGTAGGCCGGCACGTCGACCTGCGCATAATCGTGGAACCCGGCGCCGCTACGCACGCCGTCGCGCCCGGCCGCCATGTTGCGCACGACCCTGTCGGCCGGCGCGAAGCGCGGGCCGATCTCGCCGGCGAGATACGTCGACGCGTAGTACAGGATGTCGCAGCCGCCCCAGTCGATGAACTCGAGCAGCCCGAGCACCGCGAAACGCGGGCCGAAGCCGGTGCGGATCGCCATGTCGATGTCCTCGGCGCTCGCGACGCCCTCTTCCACCATGCGTGCCGCCTCGTTCATCGCGAGCGCCTGGATGCGCGGCACGATGTAGCCGGGCGCCGGCCCGCAGATCACCGGCTTCTTGCCGACGCGTTCGAGCAGCGTGGCCAGTGCGTCGACGACCCGCTGATCGGTCGCGTCGCTGCGGCTGATCTCGACGAGCGGCATCAGCAGCGCCGGGTTCAGCCAGTGCGCATTCAGCATCCGTTCGGGGTGCGCGACATGACGCTGCAACTCGGTGACGACGAACGTCGACGTCGTCGACGCGATCGTTGCATGCGCATCGACATGTGCGCCGAGCCAGCGCAGCGCGTCGGCCTTCGCATCGAGCACTTCGGGCAGCGCTTCGAACACGATGCCAGCGTCGCGCAGGGTGGGCGCCGCGCCCTCACGCGCGACCAGCGCGATGCGGGCGACGACGGCCGCGGCCTGGTCGGCATCGATCCGGCCGAGTGCCACCTGCGCATGCAGCGGCCGCGCGATCTCGCCGCGCGTGCGATCCTCGAATACGCGCCAGCCTTGCGCGTCGCGCGGCTTGAAGTCGATCAGCGTCACGTCGAGGCCCGCGAACGCAAAGACGAGCGCGATCCCCTGCCCCATGCGTCCCGCGCCGAGCACGTGCACGCGCGTCACGTCGGCGGCGGGCGTCATGCGGCGTACCCCGCATCGAGCAGCGCGCGCATCGCGTCACGCGACAGCGCGGCGAGGCCGAGCGCCTCCAGCGTGCGCCCTTGCGCATACAGGTCGCGGCCGGTCACCGCCGACGCGACGCTCAGCAGCCCCTGCGCAACGGGCGTCGGCACGTCGGCCCAGCGCCCGCACGACACGATGAAGGACAGCCCGAGCCGGGTGTCCTCGAGCATGTAGCGATGCGTGCGCAAATCGATCTTCTCGCGCCAGTCGCCGCTGTCGGTCAGCTTGCCGTGCGCGCCGCGCCCGTACATCCATTCGTCGCCGTCGGTCGCGTAGTGGTCCGCCAGCGGGAAATGCGGCGCGCGGTAGCCCAGTGCCTCGCGCACGGCGATGCGTTCGGCATCGAGCGCATTCGTCACGCGGCGGATCGACGGCTGCGTGCCTTCGTTGTGGATGTCCCACGCGTCGAAGTGTTCGAGCGGCCCGGCGTTCATCAGGATCAGCGGCGGATGAATCACCGGGCCCGCGTTCATCAGCGCGCCGGACAGCGCATCCTCGACCGGCTCGACCGACGGGTAGCCCGCGCGCAGCACGTCGAACGCCCAGGTCGCCGCGTTCGCGGGAAACACGCCGGTCGGCAGGCGCGTCGCATACGCGCTGATCACGACCGCGTTGTCGCCATGCTTGCGTACCAGGTACGGCAGCGTGCCGGTCTCGGCAAAAGCGACGCGCGCGCGGTTGCCGGCATCGGCCGCCGCACGCGCGAACACGACGCTGCCGAACGTGCCGGGCGGCAGGAACACGACCTGGTCGTCCTCGAGCAGGGGCGCGACCTGCGCGGCGAGCGCATCGTGCGAGACGGCCGGCAGCGGCACCACGACGAGCCGCGCGCCGCGCAGCGCGGCCGCGAGATCGTCGCTCAGGCGGATCGCGCCGGGTGCGTCGCCGAGCGGCACCGCACGCCTGCCGCGATAGTCGGTCACGTGCAACGCGCCGAGCTCGCGCAGCCGCGCATGCGGTTCGCGGTCGCGCCGCCACCACGTCACGTCGTGGCCCTTCTCGAACAGGTCGATCGCGGCCGCATGGCAGCCGTGGCCGCCGCCCAGTACACATACCTTCATCGTCGTCTCCCGGTGAGTGAGTGTTGCCGAGACTACGCGGCGGCGCACGTCGCGTCGCTTCAAAACGCGCAACGGCACGCCCGTTCGCGCAACGCAATCGCGGCGACGCGCACGACGTCGTACCCATCCATCCGACACGAGGCCACCGCATGGATATCGCCCTTTCCCGACATGCGCCGAACCGGCTCGGCACGCTGCATGCGCCCGACGAAGTCGAACGCGCGGTCGCGCACCGGCTCGGGCCGCACCGGATGGCCGCGCACGGCCGCGATCCGTTTCATGCGGAGCTGTACGAGGTGCCGCTGCATCACGGCGCACTGCTCGATCTCTGCTACGGCCGCGAAACGCGCATCGAGTTCGGCGACGATGCCGGGCATTTCCTGTTCCGGCTGACGCTGTCGGGCGCATGTGAGCTGCAGGCCGGCGACGTGGTCGCACGCGCCGGGCCGGGCCAGCTGACGGTGTCGTCGCCGGCGCTCGCGAGCCGCCTGAGCACGAGCCCAGATTGCCGCAACCTGGTGCTGCGGCTCGAACGCGGCGCACTCGAGCGCAAGCTGCAGGACATGCTGCACACGACGCTCACGCGGCCGCTGCAGTTCGATCTCGCGGCCGGCGGCAACGGCGCGGGCGCCGCGCTCGTGCTGCCGACCTTCGAATACCTGTGCCGGCTCGGCGCGCAGCCGGGAATCGGCACGTCGATCACGACGTTCGGCGCCGATCTCACCGCGTGGCTGATGGCGCTGCTGCTCACGCACCTGCCGCATTCGTACAGCGCCGCGCTCGCGCGCGGCACGCCGCCGCTGCCGGCGCACGTGCGCCGCGCGTGCGACCACGTCGACGCGCACCTGGGCGACCCGCTCGCGCTCGCCGCGCTGGCGGCCGTCGCGGGCGTCGCGCCGCGCACGCTCCAGCATGCGTTCCGCGCGTTCCTGAACACCACGCCGGCCGCCTACGTGCGCGAGCGCCGGCTGGCCGCGGTGCACACCGCGCTGCAGCGCGGCGACGCGCGCAGCGTGACGGACGTGCTGATCGCGCACGGCATTCACGGCTTCGGCCATTTCGCGAAGGCGTATGCGCGGCGTTACGGCCACCTGCCTTCCGTCACCGCGAGGCAAGCACCATGACGCACTCCGCCACCGGCCGGCCGCCGGCCCGCCCCGAGCTCGCGGCGCACGACGCGGACGCGCCCGACGGCCTGCGCGTGCAGGACCTCGACCTGAACCTGTTGAAGACGTTTCGCGCGGTGTACGAGGAACGGCACGTCGGCCGCGCAGGGTTGCGGCTCGGCGTCACGCAGCCGTCGGTGAGCTACGCGCTCGGCCGGCTGCGCCTGATGTTTCGCGACGCGCTGTTCGTGCGCACCGGCACCGGCGTCGAGCCGACGCCGCGCGCGCAACGGCTCGCACTATCGGTCGACAAGGCGCTCGCGATCCTGCAGGACGTGCTCGACGAAGGCTCGCGCTTCGCGCCGGACAGCACCCAGCGCGTGTTCCGGCTGCACATGAGCGACTTCGCGGCGAGCGCGTTCCTGCCGACGCTGCTCGCGGCATTCGACCGGCGCGCGCCGGGCGCGGTGATCGAGACGCTGCATGTCGACGAATGCCAGCTCAACGTCGCGCTCGAATCGGGCCGCATCGACTTCGCGCTCGGTCATTTCGCGGATGCCTCGAGCCATTTCCAGCGGACCGCGCTGCTGCACGAACGCTGCGTGCTGCTGATGCCACGCCGCACCGCGCAGCGCCTCGCGCTGCCCGGCGGTTTCGTGCTCGACGGCGACGCGCCGGACGCGCTGCGCTTCGTCGCGGTGACCGCGCATCCGCAATCGATGCAGCTGCTGGAACGACACGGCCTGCTGCCGCGCGTGCGGGCGGCGCTGCCCGACTTCCTGGTGGTGCCGGCGCTGCTCGAACACGGCGATTACGCGCTGATCCTGCCGGAAACCATCGCGCTCACGTTCGCGGTGCGCCAGCCGTGCACGCTCTACGAGATCGCGGGCGCCGGCGAATGGGCCGTCAACGCGTACTGGCACCGGCGCTTCGATGCGGACCCGGGCCATCGGTGGCTGCGCGCGCTGCTGCTGGAGCTGTTCGACATCGGCCGGCAGGCACCGTTCGACGCATGGCTCGCGCCGCAACCGCCCGCCTGCGCATAGCGGCGCGGGCGGGCGCAGGCCGGCCTCGGCGGTCAGAACGCCGTGAGGATGCCCGCGACGATCGAGCTGGCGGTCGCGCCGGGTTTCGCGACCGCGACGCCGCCGCCCGCCGCGCCATTGACGACGAAGCGCGCGTGCGCGCCGTTGCGCACCATCGCGGCCCCCGTGTACAGCACCGTGCGCTTCGACAGCGGATAGTCGAAGCGGATGCCGTACGAATCGGCGTTGCCGTCGCTGTCGGCGACCTTCCGGTAGTGGCCGATGCTCAGCAGCAGCGACGCGCGCCCGATCGGCACCGTCGCGCTGAGTTCCATCGTGTCGCTGTGCGGATACGCGCTCTGGCTGTCGATCGCGGCCGCGACGTCGGGGCCGCCGCGATGCCGCATGTACAGCGCGGCGACCTTCACGACGTTGAAGTCGTACGAGATCGCGCCGACCGTGTAGTTGCCGTTCGCGGCCGAACTGGTCACGCCGAGCGCGGATGGCGCCACCGGGCTGAACTTCTGCTGCATGTAGTCGACGTCGACCGACAACCCGCCGCGCACGTAGTTGAGGCCCGCGCCGTACGTGTCGCCGAGCGTCGCCGGCTGGCCGGCCGCGCCGTTGGTGCCGCGCGCGGCCATCGCGCGCAGCATGAAGCCCGCGTAACGCGGCGACGTGTAGCGCAGCGAGTTGCGCACGCGCAGGAACGCGGGGCCGACGAAGTTGTTCGTCGCGTTGCCCCATGCGAGGCCCGCGCCGAGCCCGGGCAGGCTGTACGTGACGAGCGTCGTGTGCACGATCGTGTAGAGCTCGCCGAACTGCACGCCGCCGAACGGCCCGGTGATGCCGACCCACGCCTCGCGGCCGAACAGCGCGCTGCCGTTCGACAGCGCGCCGCTCGCGGCGTTGAAGCCGTCCTCGAGCTTGAAGATCGCCGCGTAGCCGCCGCCGAGATCCTCGACACCCTTCAGCCCCCACTGCGACGCCCACAGGTTGCCGCTGCCCATGCGCGTCACGTGGTTCGGCCCGGCGTTCGCATATTCGATCGCGGTGTCGATGCGGCCGTAGAGCGTCACGCTCGATTGCGCGACAGCCGGCAACGATGCGCACGCAAGGAGCGCGGCCGCCAGCGTGGCAAGCGGTACGGCAAGCCGGTCGGCCCGCCCGTTCGAATGGTTCATCTTGGTCGTCCCGTGGAAATGCCGGCGCTTGTCGGCAACGCGCCGTTTGACATGAAGCGCGTTCGCATTCGGATGCGAACGCTGCCGATCAAAAACGGGCCGAGTCTAGGAACGACAATTTCGGACGTCGACGCAATGCGCTCTATAACGCTTATAGACGCGCCGCATGATGCGCGCACGCGCCGCCGCACGTGCGCCGCGCGGCGGCCCGCGCGCACGGCCTCGGTGTTTTCTTTATCCGCGTCGGTAAATGTCCGTGTGGCGCGGCTGTCACTCCGGCTATGGCGGCCGAATTTGGCCGACTACGCTGCGTCTCCGATCGTGTCACCCGCACGCTTTCGCACCGCGACGGCACCCGGCCCGCGAGGCCCGCGCCGCGCTTTTCCATCGCCCGCTCCTGGAGAATCCGCATGTCCGCACCCACGGCCCGCGCTGCCGACGGCAAGCGCTATACGTACGAATGGTATGTCGTCGTCATCTGCATGCTCGCGTATGTCTTTTCGTTCGTCGATCGCCAGGTGCTCGTCCTGATGATCGAACCGATCAAGCGCGACCTGCACCTGACCGACACGCAGTTCAGCCTGCTCAACGGCTTCGCGTTCTCGCTGTTCTACGCGGTGATGGGCCTGCCCGTCGCGTATCTCGCCGATCGCTACGCGCGCCCGCGCATCATCGCGCTCGGCATCGCGCTGTGGAGCGTCGCGACCGCCGCGTGCGGGCTCAGCCAGCAATTCGTGCAGATGTTCGTCGCGCGCATGGGGGTCGGCGTCGGCGAGGCCGCGCTGTCGCCCGGCGCGTATTCGATGCTCGCCGACTACTTCCCGAAGGAGAAGCTCGGCCGCGCGATCGCCGTGTATTCGCTCGGCTCGTTCATCGGCGGCGGCGTCGCGTTCCTGATCGGCGGCTACGTAATCGCGCTGCTCAAGCATGCGAGCTCGTTCACGCTGCCGGTCGTCGGGCAGGTGCATGCGTGGCAGGTCACGTTCCTGATCGTCGGGCTGCCGGGGATCCTCGTCGCGCTGCTGTTCGCCGCGACCGTGCGCGACCCGCAGCGCAAGGGGCTCGCGCAGGACCGCTCGGGCGCCGTGCGGCGCGTGTCGATGCGCGATTCGCTGCGCTTCGTCGGCACGCATCGCGCGACCTTCGCGTGCCACTATCTCGGCTTCTCGTTCTACGCGATGACGCTGTACTGCCTGCTGAGCTGGACGCCCGCGTTCTATATCCGCCGCTTCGGGATGACGGCCGTCGAAGCCGGCTACACGCTCGGCATCGTGCTGCTCGTCGCGAATACCGCCGGCGTGTTCTGCGGCGGCTGGCTCAACGACTGGCTGCTGCGCCGCGGCCGCACCGATGCGCCGATGCGCGCCGGCGCGATCGGCGCCGCGTGCATGGTGATCCCCGCGACGCTGTTCACGCAGCTCGACAGCCTGCCGGCATCGCTCGCGATGCTCGTCGTCGCGATGTTCTTCGCGTCGTTCCCGATGCCGACGTCGACCGCCGCGATGCAGACGCTCGCGCCGAACCAGATGCGCGCGCAGATCTCCGCGCTGTTCCTGCTCGTGTCGAACCTGATCGCGCTCGGGATCGGCACGACCGTCGTCGCGCTGTTCACCGATCGCGTGTTCGGCGCGCCGGCGGCGGTCGGCCATTCGATGTCGATCGTGAACGTCGCGGCGGCCACGGTCGCCGCGTTGTTGCTGGCCGTCGGCTGCCGGCAGTATCGACGCAGCCTCGAGCGCGAACGCGGCCATGCGTCGGCTTCGGCTTCGGCCGATGCGACTGTCGACGGCGGCAGCGCCGTTGCCGCACGCTGAAGTCGCGGTGGTCGGCGTCGGCGTCGGCTTCGGCTTCGGCTTCGGCTTCGGCTGACGCGGCCGTCGACGGTGGCCGCGCCGCGGCCGCACGCTGAAGTCGCGCTGTTCAGCGATCGCGTGTTCGGCGCACCGCCTGCGCGATCGTCGACGCCGCGGCCGTCATGCTGGTCGCCGACCATCATCCACCTCACTGATTCTGGCATCGCTTTTTTATCGATTTGATTTATGCGATGCCCGTCCTTATTCTCGGTTGCATGACGGCGCGGTATCCGCCGCGCCGGTTTCTTCTACCCCACGGAACACCCCATGCAAGCGAACCGCCACCAGGTCCGGATCGACGCGCTGATCGACGCGGCGCAGGACATCCGCTGTTTCCGGGTCTCGCGCGTCGACGGCCAGCCGTTCGACGCGTACGAGCCGGGTGCCCATATCGACGTCACCGCGCCGTCCGGCGTCACACGGCAATACTCGCTGTGCGGCCGCCCAGACGAGCGCGGCAGTTACCTGTTCGCGGTGAAGAAGGAAGCGCAGTCGCGCGGCGGCTCGCGCTCGCTGCACGACGACGTGCGCGTCGGCGCCGAGCTGTCGATCGGCGCGCCGCGCAACCTGTTTCGTCTGGCGGACGACGCGAGCGAGCATGTGCTGGTCGCGGCCGGGATCGGCATCACGCCGCTGTTGTCGATGGCGTACGCGCTCGCGCAGCGCGGCGCACGTTACCGGTTGCACTACTTCGCGCGCAGCCGTGAACACGCGGCTTTCGTCGACGAACTGTCGGCCGAACCGTTCGCATCGCGCGTGACCTTTCATTACGGGATCGCACCCGATGCGCTCGCGGCCGAACTGGGCCGCTGCGTCGAGTCGATCGACGCGAAAGCGCACGTCTATACGTGCGGGCCGGGGCCGTTCATGGATGCCGTCGTCGCGGCGGCGGCCACGCGGCTTCCGGAAGACGCGATTCACCTCGAACGCTTCGCGGCGGAACCCGTCGCGGCCGACGCCGCTGTCGACGCCGCCCCGGCGGAAGGCTTCGAAGTGCGCCTGCAGCGCAGCGGCCAAGCGGTGCGCGTCGCGCCCGGCACGTCGATCGTCGACGCGCTCGCGCGCATCGGCGTCGAGGTCGATACGTCATGCGGCGAAGGCGTGTGCGGCACGTGCATGGTGCCGGTGCTCGACGGCGAGCCGGATCATCGCGACCACTGCCTCAGCAAGGCCGAGCGCGCGAGCAACACGGTGATCTGCTGCTGCGTGTCGCGGGCGCGCTCGGCGGTGCTCGTTCTCGATCTGTGATGCGCCCCGTACCATCGGTGCAATGCGTCGGAAGATGCGGGCGCGCGGCGCTCAGCAATCAATCCCGATTTGCTTCGATGATACGTTCGAGCTCATTCGCATCGTCCGTGGGTTCCTCCGTGCCGCGAAAGATGCAAACCTCGGTGTGCCCGTCTCGGAACACGTCAACCTCTACCCGCATCCCGACCACCGTGATCGAAACCAGCACCGTATCCGGTCGGTTGCGGCTCAGGGTGTAGTGGATCTTCGCAGATTCGAGCTGATCGAGCAGATCGAACAGTGTGTTGGGGGTCATGTCGGGCACCTATTTCTTGAAACGGTTATCGTTGAGCAACTTGAGCGCGTTACGCGCCTCTTTGATGCCATCGCTCGCATCACCTTGAATCTCGTTGAGCGTCGAATTCAGATATTGCCCTGGGAACTCGCGCAACACTGAGCCTTTGCACTCAGCCTTGATGATGTCGCAGGCCATCATATCGCCTCGGTCGACACCCGCGACTTGAACCGCGTCTCCCAACGCATCTGGCGAAAAATCGAATGGCGATGCCTCACTGAGCGAAGTCGAATCAGCGAAGCCCGCGCCGCCCGCCATCGCGGCCGCACCACCTGCACCGCCCGAGACAACACTCTGCAGATAGCTCATGAGCTCGCCCGCAGACACATCGCTGGGTGTCGCCCAACCAGGCAAGGGCTTGTCTACCGGTAGCGGGGCCATTCTCGGCACACTGGCGAACCTATTGGCTTTTGGGAATGGCGGAGTTGTGGGAGAACCTCCAGCCGCCCCCCCACCACCAACCGCTTGTCGTTCGATCTGTACCGCCACGCGTCCATTTTCGATGGCAGCCTTGAGCGCATCAAGCGGAGTGCCTTGGAGTGCGTCTAGGCCAAGTTGGCGAAGGTATGTCAGCACGTTCGTGGTCAGACCACTGTATTTCGGCCAGTGCAACATTAATTCGGACACGTCGCTGCGTTGACTGGCGGACAAGCTGGTACCGCTTGAACGTGACGCACGCGTGAGCGTAGCGCGCTTTCCGGCACCCAGATCAATCGTCACTGAAGCCATGAATCCTGTTCTCCGTATCGGCTTTGCAGAACATAACGTTGCTCTCTCAACGTCAGGCCTAGCACTTCGAAGCCCATACTTTAGCAGTCCTCCTCGATCTCTGACGCGCTCACGCAGCCCGACCGTCACGCGTCGTCGAACCGCTCGACGATCTCGGCGAGCAGCGCGCGCATCCACGCGATCCCCTCGTCCTCGTGAAAATGCTCGTGCCAGTGCATCGTGACCGGCGCGGGCGGCAGCGTGACCGGCAGCTCGTAGAGCCGGAACGCGTTGTCGCGGTTCAGGATCCGCGCGAGCCGCTTCGGCAGCGTCGCATAGAGATCGGTGACCGACAGCACGCTCGGCAGCGCGACGAAGTGCGGCACTTCGAGCGCGATGTTGCGGCCCACGCCCTGCGCGCGCAACGCGTCGTCGAGCGCGTGGTGGCTGTGCTCGACCGATTTCACGTTGACGTGCGCGGCGCGCACGAACTGCTCGAGGCTCAGCGCCGCACCGGCCGGCAACCCGCGCCGGCGCCCCGTCATGCACACGTAGGTTTCCTCGAACAGCAGCTGGTGGCGCGTGCGCGGCATCAGCTCCGGCAGGTTGCCGATCGCGAAGTCCAGCCGGCTCGCGCGCAGCGCCTCCTCGATCTCCTCCACCGGCAGCGGCTGCACGCTGAGCGTCACGCGCGGCGCGCGTTCGCGCAGCGCCTGGCAGATCGCCGGCAGGTACGCCATCTCGCCCGCATCCGACAGCGACAGCCGGAACGTGCGCGTGCTCGACGCCGGATCGAAACGCTCCGCATAGCGCAGCGCGACGCGCACCATGTCGAGCGCCTTGCCGACGATCCCCGCGAGTTCGAGCGCGACCGGCGTCGGCTGCATCCCCGCGCGCGTGCGCACGAACAGCGGATCGTCGAACAGCGTGCGCAGCCGCCCGAGCGAATAGCTGACGGCCGGCTGCGACAGCGCGAGCCGCTCGCCGGCCTTGGTCAGGCTGCGCTCCTCGACGATCGCCTGGAACACCCGCAACAGGTTCAGATCGAGATGATCGACCGATGTCATCGTGACCTCCATCATTTGCCGTATTTATTTGATTGGCAATTTTAGATCAATTTGACGGATATGTAGCGGAAGACGAGACTGGGTACCCGATGCCGCGCGCGACGCGGCCCGATTTCGCGACTCTTTCCCCACGACGACGATGAGCGACATTCCCACCCAGACGATCGACACCCGCGCGTTGCACGGCTTCGCGCAGCCCGACCGCATCGCGCCCGCGATGTATCACGACCCCGCGCTGTTCGAGGCCGAGCTCGACCGCATCTTCTACCGCACCTGGATCTGGGTCGCGCACGAGAGCGAGCTGCCGAACCCGGGCGACTTCGTCACGACGACGATCGGCCGCCAGCCGGTGATCGTCGTGCGCGACAGGACCGGCGAGATCAACGTGCTGCAGAACCGCTGCCGCCACCGCGGCGCGACCGTGTGCGAATCGCACAAGGGCAACGCGAAGGGCTTCACGTGCCCGTATCACAGCTGGTCGTACGCGCTCGACGGCACGCTGCGCGCGCTGCCGTACGGCGACGGCTACGAAGGCGTGTGCGAGAAAGGCGACCTGCCGCTCGTGAAGCTGCGCGTGGGCGTGTACCAGGGGCTGATCTTCGCGAGCTTCAACGACGCCATCGAACCGCTCGAGGATTTCCTCGGCGGCGCGAAGCCGTGGATCGACCTGTTCATGAAGCAGGGTGCCGGCTACCCGATCAAGGCGAACGGCGAGCACAAGTTCAAGTTCAAGGGCAACTGGAAGATCCAGCTCGAGAACACGACCGACCTCTATCACTTCCCCGTCGTGCACAAGTCGTGGATGAAGTCGATCGACGACGAAACGGCGGCCGCGATCACGAGCTTCATGACGAGTGAGGACGCCTTCTGCCGCGGGCTCGGCAACGGTCACAGCCTCGCGGTGCTGATGCCCGAGCTGATCGATCTCGACCAGGACGACGGCGCGCCGCTGCCCGAACGCTTCGCGCCGCTCGCGGCGAAGCTCGCCGAGCGCCACACGCCGGACGAAGTGCGCCGCATCGTGCGCTCGCTGATGGGGGTCGGCTTCAACCTGAACCTGTTCCCGAACCTTGCGCTGTCGATGGCGTTCTTCCGCGTGCTGCGGCCGATCTCCGCGAACGAAACCGAGATCCGTCACGTCGCGCTCGCGATGGATGGCGGCCCGGACGAAGCGAATCGCGAGCGGCTGCGGATTCACGAGCATTTCCAGGGACCGTTCGGCTTCGGCAGCCCCGATGACGCGGAAGCATGGGAGCGCGTGCAGCGCGGCGCGCATGCGGGGCCGGACGTGCCGATCCTCGTGAACCGCGGGCTGAACCGCGAGATGACCGCCGCGAACGGCGAAAAGACCGCGCATGCGACCGACGAGACGGGCATGCGCGAGGCCTACCAGCAATGGCGCAAGATGATGGAGCAACAGTAATGGACGACCGCAACGCCCTCTTTTCCGAGCAGACCTTCGCCCGCGCGGTCGAATTCGTGTGGCGCGAAGCCGAGTTGCTCGACCGCCGCGACTATCGCGCATGGCTCGACCTGTGGGATCCGGCCGGTCACTACGTGGTGCCGATCGATCCCGACACCACCGACTTCGCGGCGACGCTCAACTACGTGTTCGACGACCAGGACATGCGCGAGAAGCGCGTGCAGCGGATGCTGTCCGGCTACTCGGCGTCGGCGACCGACGCGGCGCGCACGGTGCGCACCGTGTCGCGCTTCACGCTGGAGAGCAGCAGCGCCGGCATGGTCGAGCTGAAATCCGCGCAGGTCGTCGTCGCGTACAAGCGCGGCGTCGCGACGCTGTTCGCGGCCGACGTCACGCACAAGCTGCACATCGACGCGGACGGCGAAATGCGGATCGCGGAAAAGGTCGTGCGCCTGATCGACTCGACCGAAGCGCTCAGCGCGATCGGCTTCCTTCTGTAAGCGGCCGCCGGTTCGCTGTCGCCAGCGCAACGGTGAACCGGCCACCTTCACCTTTCGGGACGCTCATGCTCACACTCGAATGCGGAAACGGTCGTCCGTCCGATCGGTTCGGCCGAATCACTCGGCGCGATCGGAACGGTGAGGCGGCCACCTTCACCTTTCCGGACGACCCAGCCCACACTCGAATGCGGAAACGGTCGTCCACCTGATCGGCTCGACCGATGCGCGCAGCGAGATCGGCTTCCTGCTGCAAGCGGCCACCGGTTCGCCATCGCCAGCGCAACGGTGAGCCGGCCACCTTCACCTTTCCGGACGACCATGCCCACACTCGAAGTTTTCCTGCCGGCCGGCCACGACGACGCGCGCAAGGCCGAGCTGATCACGCGGCTCAGCGGCGCGACCGTCGACGCGATCGGCGCACCGCTCGAATCGGTGCGCGTCCTGCTCACCGAATTGCCCGCCACGCACATCGGCCTTGGCGGCCGCACGGCCGCCGATGGCGCACCGCCGTCGCTGCCGGTGATCGTCGCGATCCTGATTGCCGGCCGCACCGACGAGCAGAAACGCGCGTTGATCGCGGCGCTGTCGGACGCCGGCGCGAACGTGCTCGATGCGCCATTGCAGGCGACGCGCGTGATCATCAAGGACATCCCGAACACCGACTTCGGGATCGGTGGTCAAACCGCGCGGGCGCTGGGGCGCTGATCGTGTGCAGCGCGTCGCTGCCTGGCTGCGATGTGCGTGACGTGCGTGATGCGCGCGACGTGCATGGCACCCGTTACGCTTGCGCCGCGACGCACCGCTTACGCCTGCGTACCGACAAGCGGCAGCGTCACGCGACAGTCGAGCCCGCCGCCTTCGGCCGGGCTCGCGCCGATGCGCCCGCCATGACGCGTGACGATGCTCTTGCACAGCGACAGCCCGATCCCGTTGCCGCCGGCCTTCGACGACGAGAAACCGTCGAACAGCCGGTCGTGCGCCCCTTCGGCGATACCGGGCCCGTTGTCGATCGCCCGCAGCTCCGCGTGGCCGCCGACGTCGGCGGTGCCGAGCGTCAGCGTGCACGGCGCGCGCGCGCAGCCGGCGAACGCCTCGATCGCGTTGAAGGCCAGATTCAGGATCACCTGCCCGATCAGCACACGCTCGCAGCGAATCGGCAGCGGCTTGTCGGCCTGCACGATCGCGACCGTCACGCCCGCTTCCTTCGCACGCAGCTCGATGAAATACGCGACGTCGGCGAGGATCTCGCGCAGGTCGGCGAGCGCGACGACCGGCTCGCGCTTCACGATGAACTCGCGCACGCTCTTGATGATCAGCGCCGCATGCTCGGCCTGCCGGTCCGCGCTGCGCAGCCCCCAGATCGCATCGTCGACGGCGCCGCGCGTGTTCAGCCGCTGCACCGCACCCTCGATGAAGTTGCGCACGGCCGCGAGCGGCTGGCTCAGCTCGTGCGCGATCACCGTCGCCATCTCGCCCATCGCGTTGTAGCGGCCCGCGTATTCGAGCATGCGCGCTTCGGCGCGGCGCGCCTCCTCGATCGCGACCTCGTCGCTGACGTCGCGAAAATGCACGAGCAAGCCGTCGAGGTCGCCTTCGATCTCGACTTGCCGGCACGTGATGCGCAGCCAGCACGCCGAGCCGTCGCGCCGCACGAAGCGGTAGCGCTGCGGCTCGGACGGGCACGTCGACGGCGCATCGCGCAGTTGCGCGACGAGCCGGTCGCGATCGGCCGCGGTGCAGTAGTCGAGCACGCCGCCGAGCGCATCGTCGGGCGCGAGCCCGAGCACGCGGCGCCCCGACTCGCTGATGAACTGCGCGCCGCCGTTCGGCGTCACGACCGCGATGCCTTCGTCGAGGTCCTGCATGAATTCGCGCAGCCGCGCCTCGTAGCGGCGCAGCTGCTGACGGATCGCCTCCTCCGCGCTGATGTCGCGGAACTGCACCATCACGACGTCGCGCCCGCGCAGCGGCACGTGCGTCGCGATCGCCTCCGACAGCATGTCGACGCCGGTGCGCGACCGATAGCACCACTCGTACACCTGCGGCCGCCCTTCGGCAATCGCGCGATCCATCGCGCCCACGCCGATCTCGCGCCGGTATTTCGGTTCGGGACGCGTCATGTCAGGCGCCTTCAGCGGCAGCAGCTCCTCGACGGAAAAGCCGAGCGCGATGCACGCGGCGCGGTTCGCCCACACGATCGCCTTGGTCTGCGCGTCGTGCAGCAGCACGCAGGTCGTCAATGCGTCGAGCAGCCGGTGGAAATCGTCTTCGTCGGGGAAGCTCATGAGCGGATTCGGTTGAAGGCGCACGGCGTCGCGCGGCCGGATGTCCAACATAGCACCGGCGTGCACGGCCCGCATCTGAAGATTTCTTTAGTCCGGCACGGAGCCACACCAGTCGCGCGGCCTTACGCACCAATTGCTGCGTGTTTTCGGCGTTTCTAGACTGATTGCATCGTCTTTCGAACCCCATTCCCAGGAGCCACTCATGCCCAACGCCGCCCTCGCCATCGACGCCGCGTCCCCCTCGCCGCATGCGGTCCGCGAAGCGGCCGCGCGGGTGTCGCCGCTCGACGCGGTGATCGAGACCGTCGCCGCGCGCCGCGACGAATTCGACCGCCTGTCACACGTGCCGCGCGACGTGATCGCGCTGTTCAAGGAGGCCGGCATCTATCGCGCGGGCACGCCGCGCCGCTTCGGCGGCGATGCGCTCGCGCCCACCGCGTTCCTCGACATGATCGAGCGGATCGCGACCGCCGACGGGTCGGCCGCGTGGGTCGCGAGCTTCGGCTCGGCCAACGTCTATCTCGCCGCGCTGCCGCTCGCCACGCAGGCCGAGCTGTACGCGGGCGGCCCCGACCAGGTATTCGCGGGCGGGCTGTTCCCGGTCCAGCCGGCGCAGGCGGCACCCGGCGGCTGGCGCGTGAACGGCACGTGGAAATTCGCGAGCGGCTGCAAGGGCGCCGACTGGCTCGGCGTCGGCATCGCGGTGCCCGGCGCGCAGGACGCCGCGCCGAACAGGCCGCGCACGGCCGTGTTCCGTGCCGCCGACGTCGAGATCGTCGAGAACTGGAGCGTGGTCGGCATGCAAGGTACCGGCAGCCACGACCTGCGCGTCGACGACCGCTTCGTACCCGACGCGTGGACCTTCGTGCGCGGCGGCGAGCCGACCGTCGACGAGCCGCTGTACCGCTATCCGACCGTCGCGTATGCGGCGCAGGTGCTCGCCGTGGTCAACCTCGGGCTGGCCCGCGCGGCGCTCGACGTCGCGAACCGGATGTCGGGCGGGCGCCAGACGACCACCGGCGCCCCGCGCCTCGCCGATCGCGCGTATTTCCGCATCGAGCTCGCGAAGGCCGAAGCGCAGCTGCGCTCGGCGCGCGCGTTCTTCTACGACACGACCGACTCGGTCTGGCAATCGATCCTGGCCGGCAACCCGGTCACGCCCGAGCAGGTCAGCCTGCTGCGGCTCGCGGCCACGCATATCGCCCGCGAAGGCGCGAGCGTCGTCGAGCGCGCGTACCGCCTCGGCGGCACGGCCGCGATCTATCGAACGCATCCGCTGCAGCGCCTGCTGCGCGACGCGATGGTCGTCACGCAGCACGCGTTTCTCGGCGAAGGCAACTTCGACGGCGCGGGTGCGGTGTTCACCGGCGTCACGCCGTTTCCCGGCTATCTGTAATCCGCGTCGATTCGCTTCGACGCCGCACAACGCATTGTTCAGGAGAACCTTTCATGTCCGATTCGAATCCGCTGCCGCTGCGCGTGCTGTTCTGCTGCGGCGTGTCGCAAAACTTCTTCGACCTGCCGCGCGAGAAGATCGGCGAAGTGTGGCAAGCGTACGGCGCGATGCTCGCCGCCGTCGAGGCGATGCCCGGCGTGCGCGTGCTCGGCGTGATGGATGACGATCGCCTCGTCGTCGGCCAGGCCGACGGCGCGCCGTGGACGTTCTACATCATGGCCGACGTCGCGGACTTCGACACGACGGTCGCGGTATGCAACCTGTATCGCACGACGCCCGTCGGCGAATACAACCTGTGGCGCTACGGCAAGATCGAGGCGCGGGTCGGCCGTGCGCTGACCGTGCCGCCGGCCGCGAAGCCCGCGGCGTGAGGCGCGCGATGACCGGACCCGATTCGACGCGCGCGCTCGAAGCGCCCGACGCACGCGAAGCCGTCAAAGCGCTCGACGCGCTCGCGCGGCGCGTGGCGATGCTCGACGCCGAACGCGCGGTGCGCGCGACGATCACGCGCTACATGGCGCTGTGCGACGTGCCGGAGGATGCCGGCGACGGGCCGGCGCTCGCCGCGCTATTCACGGCCGACGCGGTGTGGGAAGGCATCGGCCCGCAGTACGCGCGCAAGTTCGGCCGCCTCGAAGGCACGGACGCGATCATCGCGATGCTGCGCCGCTACCTGCCGCCCGAACCACATTTCTCGGCGAACCTGCACTTCCTGACGTCGGAGTCGATCGACGTCGGCGCCGATCATGCAAGCGCGCGCGGCCGCTGGATTATGCTGCAGGCGTCGCGCTACGCGGACGGCACGGCCGAGCTGATCGCCGCGCGGCTGACCATCGATTTCGCGCCGGCCGCCGACAGCGCGACCTGGCTGATCCGCCATTTCCGCACCGAGCGCGTGCTCGACGGCCCGTGGCCGCTCGCCGCCGCGCCGCTCGCCTGCCCCCCTTCACCGCAACTCGCACGCCATCGACCATGACAGGCTTCATCGACACCTTCACGCTGGGCGGCCCGGGCCCGACGATCGCAATCAAGGACACGATCGACATCGCCGGCCATCCGACCCGCGCGGGCAGCCGCGCGCTTGCCGACGCAGCGCCCGCCGCGCAGCACGCGGACGTGGTCCGCCTGCTGCTCGACGCCGGCTGGCAGATCGCCGGCAAGGCGAACATGCACGAGCTCGCGTTCGGCATGACCGGCATCAACGGCTACACGGGCACGCCGGTCAATCCGCAGGATCCGACGCGCATCCCGGGCGGCTCGTCGAGCGGGTCGGCATCGCTCGTCGGGCTCGGCGCCGTCGACGCCGCGCTCGGCACCGACACCGGCGGCTCGATCCGCGGGCCGGCCGCCTGCTGCGGCGTGGCCGGGCTCAAGCCGACGTTCGGCCGCGTGTCGCGACGCGGCGTCGCGCCGGACGTCACCACGCTCGACTGTGTCGGGCCGTTCGCGCGCGACATCCGCACGCTCGCGGCCGTGATGGCCGCCATCGCGCCGGGCTTCGACCGGGCGCTCGCGGCGGCACCCGTTGCCGGCTGCACGATCGCACGCGTGATCGTCGAAGCCGAGCCGGCCATCGCGGCCGCGCTCGACGCGGCGATTGGCGCGTCGGGCCTGCGTACGCACGACGTCGTGCTCGATGCGATGCAGGATGCGTTCACCGCGGGGCTTGCCGTCATCAATGCGGAAACGTCGCGTGCATTCGGTCATCTCGTCGAAACCGGCAAGCTCGGCGCGGATCTCGATGCGCGGCTGCGCTCGGCCGCGACGACGCCCCCCGCCGCGCTCGCGCAAGCGGAAGCCGTGCGTGCGCGCTTCACGGCGCAGGTCGATGCCGCGCTCGAGCGCGCGGAGGTGCTGGTGCTGCCGACCTTGCCCGCGCTGCCGATCACGCTTCGGCAGGCACGCGACGGCGTATCGGTCATTGCGATGTCGTCGCTGATCCGGCCGTTCAACCTGAGCGGCCATCCGGCGCTCAGCCTGCCGCTGCCGCTCGCGGGAACGCCGCTGAAGGCCGGGCTGCAGATCGTCGGACGCAAGGGCGCGGACGAACACGTGTGCGCGGTCGCCGCGCACTTCGAAGCGGCGCTCGCCGCATGAACCACGATGCGGGCGCGGCTGTGGCCACGATCCGCGAACCAACGGAATCACGCACCATGTCAGACCGAGTCGTCCTCGTCACCGGCGCCGCGCGCGGGCTTGGCACCGTCATCGCCGAACGCTTTCATGCGGCCGGCTATCGCGTCGCGCTGGCCGACATCGCCGTCGACGCCATTCACGCGCATGCGCGCGACCTCGACGCGAGCGGCGCACGCGCAGTCGCGCTGCCGCTCGACGTCACGTCGAAACGCGATTTCCAAGCCGCGCGCGATGCGCTCGTCGCGCGCTGGGGCGCGATCGACGTGCTCGTCAACAATGCCGGCGCATCGAAGGTCGTGCCCGCGATGGAGATCACGGCCGAGCAGTTCGACCAGGTGATCGACGTGAACCTGCGCAGCGTGCTGTTCGGCTGCCAGGTGTTCGGCCAGTACTTCGCGACGCGCGGCGCGGGCCGCATCGTCAACATCGCGTCGCTCGCCGGGCAGAACGGCGGCTCGGCGACGGGCGCGCACTACGCGGCCGCGAAAGGCGGCACGCTGACGCTGACCAAGGTGTTCGCGCGCGACCTTGCCGCGCAGGGCGTGACCGTCAACGCGATCTCGCCGGGGCCGCTCGACCTGCCGATCGTGTACGAGAGCGTCGCGCCGGACAAGCTGCGGCAGGTGCTCGCGAGCCTGCCGGGCGGCAAGCTCGGGTCGGCCGGCTTCGTCGCCGATGCGGCCGTGCTGCTCGCGTCGGGCGACGCGCATTTCGCGAACGGCGCGTGCTGGGACATCAACGGCGGGTTGTACATGCGTTGAGCGGCGGCATGCGTCGAGCGTGCGGTGCAGGCTGATGCCGGCCGGTGCTGGTCAATACCAGCGCGCGGTGTATGCGGTGTATGCGGTGTATGCGGTGTGCGCGGTGCGTGCGGTGCGTGCGGTGCGTGCGGGCACTACGCTTACACGCACGGCCCGATTCGCGTTCGCACCACCGTGCGCTAGCGCGACGACTCCCCGTCGTCGCCCCACACGACCATCACGTCGCGCACCAGCGCGGCGATCGACGTCGCGCCGAGCTTCTCCTTGATGCTCGCGCGATGCACGTCGACGGTCTTCACGCTGATCGACAGGTCCGACGCGATCTGCTTGCTGCCCTTGCCGTCGACGACACCGCGCAGCACCTCCTTCTCGCGCGCGGTCAGCGCATCGAGCCGCTGGCGCAGCTCGCGGTGACGCTGGCCGACCGCGTGCCGCTGCTGCGCGAGCCGCAGCGCGCGTTGCACGCGCTCGAGCATCTGCTGCGAGTTGTACGGCTTCTCGACGAAGTCGATCGCGCCGTTCTGCAGCGCGCGCACCGACATCGGAATGTCGCCGTGTCCGCTGACGAAGATCACCGGCAGCGTCGCGCCGCGCGCGTTCAGTTCCGCCTGCACGTCGAATCCGCTTTTCTCCGGCATTCGCACGTCGAGCACCAGGCACGCGGGCAGGTTCACGTCGAAGCGCGCGAGAAAATCGGCGGCATTCGCGAATCCCTCGGACGCGATGCCGACCGATTCGAGCAACCACGCGAGCGAGGTCCGCATGCCGCTGTCGTCGTCGACGATGTATACGATCGGAGCGGGTGACGTCATCGGGTTGTCTCGCAAGATATCGGTATCGGTATCGCACGCGCCGCGGGTGAGGCAAGCGTCGTTCGTCGGGGGTGTGCGGCACATCATAACGAGCCGGAGATGCGCTGAATACCCCTTTACGTACCGCTCGAACGCCCGATCGCACTTTTTTTCGCCCGTCGTATCGCGCATCTAGGTAGAACCTTTAGATGCGCTGGCGGGAACGCCATCTTCATCGTCAATCGTGCGAATGTTCGCCGGCTTTTTCGCGACGTACGCTTGGTTCATCGTCGACGATCCGCTGCCGCATCGACAACGCGCACGATCGCCGCCCTCATTCACCCAGGAGCGCCCATGTCCGCAACGACCGATACCCCGCAACCGGCACGCGCCGCCCCCACCGACGCGCAACAGGCCTTCCGGCAGGCAATGGCCCACCTCGGCGCGGCCGTCAACGTGATCACCACCGCGGGGCCGCACGGCCGCTGCGGCATCACCGCGAGCGCCGTCTGCTCCGTCACCGACGCGCCGCCGACGCTGCTCGTGTGCCTGAACCGGTCGAGCGCGATGCATGCGATCTTCGAGCGCAATCGTCACGTGTGCATCAACGTGCTGCCGGCCGAGCACGAACTGCTCGCGCGCCATTTCGCGGGAATGACCGAGCTGCCGATGGAACGCCGCTTCGAATTGCCGGTGTGGGATCGCGGCGAGCAGGACGTCCCCGTGCTGCGCGATGCGCTCGCGAGCCTGCAGGGCAGGATCGCCGAGATGAAGGAAGTCGGCTCGCATTCGGTGATGTTCATCGAGGCGACGTCGATTCGCGTGCGCAACGACGGCGACAGCCTCATCTACTTCAGCCGCGCGTTTCATCGCGTGTCGCGCACGGCCTGCGTGCGGTAACGGGAACGGTAACGGTCGCGCTCACGTTGTCGCGCTCGCCGGTCGTTGCAGGCCCGATCGGCTACGCCGACGCCCTTAATGCACGCTGTCCGGCCGCGAGGGCCGCGCCCGCGAACAGCGTCAGCGCCGAATAGACGAGCCCGCGCGCAAGCCCCGCGCTGTCGGACACCCAGCCGATCGCGACCGGCCCGGCGATCTGCCCGAACGCGAAGATCGTCGTGAACGCGCTGATGCCCTTCGCCCAGCCTTCCGGCGGCAGGTTGTGGCGCACGAACGCGGTCGTCGACGCGACCGCCGACAGGAACGTCGCGCCGAACAGCACGCCCGACGCGAACGCGGCCGCCGGATGCACGAACAGCGCCGGCATCAGCGTCGCCACGCCGAGCAATGCGTTGAGCACGGCCAGCGCCTGGCCGCCACGCATCCGGTCGAGCAGCCCCGACCACAGCCGCGCCGACACGACGGTCGCGACGCCGAGCATCACGTAGAACGCGGACACGACCGTCCCGCTCATTCCCGCGCCGCGCAGCAGCGCGACGATGAACGTCATGTAGCCGATGTAGCCGACGCCGAACAGGCCGTAGCCGGCGAGCGCGAGTGCGAAGCGCGCAGGGCCCGCGGTCGCCGCCGGCGCGGCACCGTCACGCCGCGCGGCCGGTGCCGCGTGCGCATGCTCGATGCGACGCGCCGCCGACACGGCGATCGCCGAGAACAGCACGCATGCAAACGCGAGCGCGAACCATGCCGGTTGCCAGCCGTGCGCGCGCTGCACCAGCGTGGCGGGCACGAGCAGCGACGACGCGACGATGCCCCACCCGGTGCCGCCGTAATAGAGCCCGAGCAGCAGCCCCGCGTCGCGCGGCGCTGCGGACGCGAGCCGCGCGGCCAGCACGCCACCGCTGATGAAGATCAGCGCGCTGCCGACGCCGGTCGCGAGCCGCTCGACGAGCAGCGCGTTCATGCCGGACGTGAGCCCGCATGCGGCCATCAGCACCGCGGTCAGCGCGCAGCCGGCCGCCAGCAGCGTGCCGGTGCGCCAGCGGCGGGACAGCAACGGAAAGACGAGCGCACCGATCAGGTAGCCGGCCGCGTTGGCCGTGTTCAAGGCGCCTGCCTGCGCGAAGGTCCAGCCGAGATCGGCCTTCATCGGCGGCAGCAGCAGTGCGTACGAGAAGCGCGCGAGACCGAGCGCGATCGCGCTGCCGAGCGACAGGCAGATCGCGAGCCGCCACGCGGTCATGCGGTCGGGTTCGGTGGCGCCGGCGTCCTGTCGTGCTGGCCCGGCGTGCTCCGGTTGCGGCGCTGCGCGCATCGCGGTGTCTCCATCGTGGTTCGCATCGTGCCGCCGGGACGGCGGCAGGCGCGCGGCTGCGGCCCGCGCGCGAGGTCGTCAGATGGTGCCAGAAAACCGCTGAAGCCGGTTCGCGTCCACGATAACCGCGCGCATTGTTCGTGAATGGCGGAAATCGAAACGATCGACGCGATTGAACTCGCGATTCAAAAAATCGCTTGAATGAATCAATCAATCGATCGCGGCCCCGATATTCGAAAAAAATCCTCGGGTTTTGCGATTGGATTCATACGCCTTCACCGCGCGAAATGCAGCGAACCCGCATGTTTAGCACGCCGCGGCTAAAAATCTCGCCACGCATTGCATTCGCCAAATCATCAGACTAATATCGACGCCACTCGTCCGGTATTCAAAAAACATCGGATGAGCCGCGGTAATCCCGTTACCGCGCTTTCATGTTGAATCGCTCATGTTCACCACAGGAGAATTGACATGCAGGAAACCCGGCAGATCGAATTGCTTGACTGGATGCAGGAAGACACGCACCCCGAGGCCGTCGACATGATGGTCGAGGATGCCGTGGTGCCGTTCGGCACCGCGCTCTGGCCGGTCTGAGCGGCCAGCCCGTTCCCGCGGAAGGGCCGCGGCCCTTCCGCCGCCTCCGGAGACACGCATGCTGAACCTGCACCGTGCGCTGGGGTATCACCCGGCGCTGCGCGACAAGCTCGCACGCGGCGAGACGGGCAAACTGCTGGTCGGCTACGACAGCCGCAACCGCGACACCGCGTTGCGTGCGTTTTCCGCCCTGCCCGACTCGCTCGACGCGACGATCCTCTGCCTCGACACCACCCCGCCCGCCGACATCGCCGCCGCGCTCACGCATGCGGACCTGTTCGTGCTGCTGTACGACTCGTCGTGCCTGCCGACGCCGTCGCCGAGCGGCCCGCCGTTCCTGGCCGCGATCCGTCCCGCGATCGTCAGGCACTGGAGCAAGTCGGTGCTGTTCAAGGATTACGGCCCGCATCTCGACGAGGCGTTCGCCGAATCGCTCGACGACATCGCCGCGCGCAACGGCCGGCTGATCGAAGCGGCCGCGCGCGCATCGCAGATCCATTTCATCGACGAAGCCGGCAACACGCTGACCGGCTCGCTTGCGCCGGACCAGAAATGGACGAGCGTGGACGGGATGGGCAATCTCGACGTCGTGCCCGGCGAGATCGCGACGCACGTCACCGACCTGCACGGCTCGATCGTGTTCAGCGGCACGTTCCTCGGCACCGTGCCGTTCGCGATCAAGTACCGCGTGACGGAGCGGCTCGCGACGCTGCATGTCGAAGACAGCCTGATCGTCGATTTCGACAGCGACGACGCGGGCTTCCGGCGCGACTTCGCGTCGTACCTCGACCGGCACGACAATCACCGGCGCATCGAGGAATTCGGCATCGGCACGAACCTGGGCATCCGCGGGCTATACGGCCGCAACGCCGGCTTCGAGGAACGCCATCCGGGCCTGCATCTCGGCCTCGGCGGCGGCGCGAACGGCAGCCACCACCTCGACCTGATCTTCGCGCGCGGCACGCTGGCGTTCGACGAGCGGATCGTGTTCGACGGCGCGTTCGCCGTCTGACCTTGGCATCAGGCGTCGGCGGCCGCCGCGTCGCCGAGCCACTTGAACATCACGAAGCAGTCGACGAAGCCGAGCCGCGCGTGACGATACGCGCGCGGCAGGCGGCCGACGATCTCGAAGCCGAGCTTCTGCCACAGCGCGACCGCCACCTCGTTCGTCGCGACCACCGAATTGAACTGCATCGCGAGGAAGCCGCGTTCGCGCGCCACCTGCTGCGAGTGCTCGCACATCAGGCGCGCGACGCCCTTGCCGCGCGCGGCCTCGCTGACCATGTAACCGCAGTTGCACACGTGATTGCCGGGGCCGGCCGCGTTCGCCTTCAGGAAGTACGAGCCGAGCAGCACGCCATCCTCTTCGGCAACCCACGTGCAAAGCGGCGCATCGAGCCACAGCGCGCGGGCGGCTTCACGCGTGGGCGCCGGATCGAATGCGTAGGTCTCCTGCGCGGCGACGATCGCGTGGTACGTGGGCCAGAAGCGGGGGAAGTCGTCTTCGGTCATCGGGCGAAGCGTGATCATGCGGGTCCTCTCGTGAAGGGGTTGGGGAATGCGCGCGTGGCGCGACCCTGCGTCAGGGTGAGCCGCCGTCGCGCAGCAGGCCGCTGCGATACGTGCCGGGCGGCACACCATACCAGCGCTTGAACGCCTGCGAGAAACTCGACAGGTCGCTGAAGCCGAGCCGCTCGGCCACTTCGGTTAGCGACAGGTGCGCATCGCCGAGCAGCGTCTCGGCCATCGCGCCGCGCGCCTGCGCGAGCAACACCCTGAACGTCGTGCCTTCTTCCTGCAGCCGGCGCTTCAGCGTGCGCGGGCTCGTGTTCATCAGCCGCGCCATGTCCTCGAGCGAGAACGGCACGTTGCCGGGCGTCGCCGTCAGATATTGCCGCACCATCTCCGACGTGCCGAGCCGCGCGCGCCGCGTTTCGACCAGCTGGCTGCACATCTGCTCGCACATCGAGACCGTCAGCGGGTTCGCATGCGGCAGCGGCCGGTCGAGAAACGCACGGTCGAATGCGAGGCTGTTCGCGCGGGCGCCGAACGCAGGTTCGACGCCCGCGATGCGCGCTGCGGGTGCGAACGCGGCTGCGCTCGCCGCGCTCGCGGCCTGCATCGTGAAGCGCGACAACGCGAAATCGCCGCCGCCGATTTCCTGCAGCAGCACGGCCGCAGCCGCCATGTCGCGTTCGACGAGGAACCGGCTCAGGTCGGCATCAAGCTCCGGCGCGCCGAAATTGAGCACGCCCGTCTGCGGTTCCTCGCGGTACGTGATCACCGTGAACGCATACGTGAGCGGCAGGAAGCGCATCGCGAGCGCCAGCGCGTCGCGCGCGGTCGCGCTCGCGATCAGCCCGTAGCCCCACACGCCGTACGCGGAGAAGTGATAGCGCTGCCCGACTTCGAACCCGAGGCCCGGCGCGCGCCCGAGCGCGCGCAGCAGGTTGCCGGTCAGCCGCAGTTCCTGCGCGGCCGTCACCTCGACGTTCGGATCGTCGAGCTGCGCGTCCGCGAGCCCTGTACCGGCCAGCAACTTCGCGCGCGGCACGCCGCGTTCGTCGCCGAAATCGACCAGCAGCCGCGCGCTGGCCGGACTCCGGGTGAAGTCCCAGAAGCTCATGCGGAGAAACCCTCGAAGCGCCGATTTGGCCCAAATACTAAAACAATTGTCCCGAAGCAGCATTGGTGTTTTCCCATGCGGCCCGCACCATCGGCGTCATCAGTCGTCGCCCGAACGACGTCAACGCCCCCGGAGGAGACACCATGCGACCGAGTCGCCCACCCGACCTCGCCGCCCGCTTCGAACACCAGCGCGAGGCATGTGCCCGCGATCCCGCCCCGCCGCTCGCGATCCGCCTGTCGCGGCTCGATCGCCTGTGCGCGCTGCTCGATACGCACGAAGCCGCGCTCGTGCGTGCGATCGACGCCGATTTCGGCGGACGCTCCGCGCACGAAACGCGGCTCGCCGAACTATTCGTGGTTCGAAGCGGCCTGCGCCATGCACGCGCGCATCTGCGGCACTGGATGCGCGAACGCCGCGTGCCGACCGCCGCGCACTTCCGGCCCGGCTACAACCGGATCGCGCCGCAACCGCGCGGCGTCGTCGGCGTGATGGCCCCGTGGAACTATCCGCTGCAACTCGCGATCGGGCCCGCGGTTGCGGCGCTCGCTGCCGGCAACCGCGTGCTGGTCAAGCCGTCGGAACTGACACCGCAGCTGTCGGCGCTGCTCGAGACGCTCGTCGCCGACGCGTTCGATGCCGACGAGCTGCGGGTCGTCACCGGCGACGTCGACACGGCGAAGGCGTTCGCGCGCTTGCCGTTCGATCATCTGTTCTTCACCGGCTCGACCGCGGTCGGCCGCGACGTCGCGCAAGCTGCGGCCGCGAACCTCACGCCCGTCACGCTCGAGCTCGGCGGCAAGTCGCCGGCGATCCTCGATCCGTCGTGCGACGTCGCACACGCGGCCGGGCGCATCGCGTTCGGCAAGCTGCTCAATGCCGGCCAGACCTGCATCGCGCCCGACTATCTGCTGGTGCCGGCGGGCACCGCACCGATCGTTGCCGCGCGCCTGTCGGACGCGATCGCGCGCCGCTACCCGACCCTCCTCGCCAACCCCGACTACACGGCGATCATCGGCGCGCGCCACCGCGACCGTCTGGCGGCCCTGGTCGACGATGCGCGCGCAGGCGACGCACGCGTGCTCGAAGTCAATCCGGCCGGCGAACGCTTCCCCGCCGGCTCGCGCAAGTTCGCGCCGACGCTCGTGCTCGGCGCGCGCGACACGATGCGCGTAATGCGCGAGGAGATCTTCGGCCCCGTGCTGCCGATCGTCGAATACGCGGATCTCGACGAAGCGATCGAGCGCGTGAACCGCGGGCCGCGCCCGCTCGCGCTGTACTGGTTCGGCCGCGACGCCGCGCGCCGCGATCGCGTGCTGCGCGAAACGGTGTCGGGTGGCGTCACGGTAAACGACTGCCTGTGGCATCTCGCACAGGAACACCAGCCGTTCGGCGGCGTCGGCCCGAGCGGCATCGGTGCGTATCACGGCAAATGGGGCTTCGACACGTTCAGCCATCACAAGCCCGTGTTCCACCAGGCGCGTCGCAGCGGCACCGCACTGTTCCACCCGCCGTACGGCAAAACCTTCGACCTGCTGCTGCGCGTGCTCACGCGCATCGCTTGACCCATCGACCATCGGGAGACGATTTCATGAGCAAGACTTTCGACTACATCGTCGTCGGCGGCGGATCGGGCGGCTGCGTCGTCGCGGGGCGCCTCACCGAGGACCCGGCCGTCACCGTCTGCGTGCTCGAGGCCGGTGGCCGCGGCGACAACGCGCTCGTCAACGTGCCGACCGGCGCGGTCGCGATGCTGCCGACCCGCATGAACAACTGGGCATTCGACACGGTGCCGCAGCCGGGGCTCGGCGGGCGCATTGGCTATCAGCCGCGCGGCAAGGCGCTCGGTGGCTCGTCCGCGATCAACGCGATGGTCTACGTTCGCGGCCATCGCGTCGATTACGACGGCTGGGCCGCGCTCGGCAACGAAGGCTGGTCCTACGACGACGTGCTGCCTTACTTCCGCCTGAGCGAGCACAACGAGCGCTTCGACGACGCCTTTCACGGCCGCGACGGCCCGCTGTGGGTCAGCGACCTGCGCACCGGCAACCCGTTCCATGCGCGCTACCTGGAAGCGGCGCGACAGGCCGGCCTGCCGCTCACCGACGACTTCAACGGCGCGCGGCAGGAAGGCGTCGGCCTCTATCAGGTCACGCAGAAGCACGGCGAGCGGTGGAGCGCGGCGCGCGCGTACCTACTGCCGCACGTCGGCCGCCGCGACAACCTGACGGTCGAGACACACGCGCAGGTGCTGCGCATCCTGTTCGACGGCACGCGCGCGACGGGGGTCGAGGTGCGGCAGCGCGGCGAGGTTCGCACGCTGCGCGCACGGCGCGAAGTCGTACTCGCGGCCGGCGCGTTGCAGACGCCGCAGTTGCTGATGCTGTCGGGCGTCGGTCCGGCCCGCGAACTGCAGGGGCTCGGCATCCCGGTGCGGGCCGACCTGCCCGGCGTCGGCCGCAACCTGCAGGATCATCCGGACTTCATCCTCGGCTACCGCGCGCGCAGCGTCGACACGATGGGCGTGTCCGCGCGCGGCGGGCTGCGCATGCTGCGCGAGTTCGCGCACTTTCGCCGCGAGCGGCGCGGGATGCTGACGTCGAATTTCGCGGAAGGCGGCGGCTTCCTCAAGACGCGAGCCGACCTCGATGCACCCGACATCCAGCTGCACTTCGTCGTCGCGCTCGTCGACGATCATGCGCGCCGGCTGCACGCCGGCCACGGACTGTCGTGCCACGTGTGCCTGCTGCGGCCGCGCAGCCGCGGCTCGGTCACGCTGCACAGCGCCGATCCGCTCGCCGCGCCGCGCATCGACCCCGCGTTCTTCGACGATCCGCGCGATCTCGACGACATGGTCGCCGGCTTCCGCATCACGCGCCGGCTGATGGAGGCGCCGGCACTCGCCGAATGGATCACGCGCGACCTGTTCACCGCGAACGTGACGACCGACGACGAGATCCGCGACGTGCTGCGCCGGCGCACCGACACCGTGTATCACCCGGTCGGCACGTGCCGGATGGGGCGCGACGCGTTCGCGGTCGTCGATCCGCAATTGCGCGTGCATGGCGTAGCGGGGCTGCGCATCGTCGATGCGTCGATCATGCCGACGCTGATCGGCGGCAATACCAACGCGCCGACGATCATGATCGCCGAGAAGGCCATCGACCTGATCCGCGGCGTGCGGCGTGTGCCGCTACACGCCGCGGCCGACACCGAACGCGAACCGGCCGCCGTGCCGGTACATCGTGACACTGTTCCCGCGTCGTGCGCGCCGCACGATGCGATCCTGCCCGAGGAAAACCGCCATGTCGTCGCCTGAAGCATCCCGTCCCGCCGCACCGGCCGCGCCGCTGTCGGCGATCATCATCGGCGCCGGCTTCGCCGGCATCGGCATGGCCGTCGCGCTGCAGCGCGCCGGCATTCACGACTTCGTGATCGTCGAGCGCTCGCACGACGTCGGCGGCGTGTGGCGCGACAACCGCTACCCGGGCGCCGCGTGCGACGTGCCGTCGCATCTGTACTCGTTCTCGTTCGAGCCCAACCCGGACTGGTCGCGCGTGTTCGCGCCGCAGCCTGAAATCCATGCGTACCTGCAGCATTGCGCGCGCAAGTACGGCCTCGCACGCTACCTGCGCTTCGGCGCGAACGTCGAACGCGCGCAGTATGACGAGGCCCGTGCGCTGTGGCACGTCACGCTCGCCGACGGCACGACGCTCAGCGCTGCCGTGCTCGTCAGCGGCACCGGCCAGTTGAGCCGCCCCGCGATGCCGGACCTGCCCGGCATCGACACGTTTCGCGGCCGCGCCTTCCACTCCGCGCACTGGGATCACGACTATCCGCTCGCGGGCAAGCGCGTGGCGGTGGTCGGCACCGGCGCGTCGGCGATCCAGTTCGTGCCCGCGATCGCCGGCGACGTCGAGCGCCTCGTCGTGTTCCAGCGCTCGCCGGCCTACGTGATGCCGCGTCCCGACCGCGCCTATCGTCCGTGGGAGCGGGCGCTGTTCCGCCGGCTGCCGTGGGCGATGAAGCTGCATCGCGCGTCGATCTACGTGCGCTACGAGTCGCGTGCGATTGCGTTCACGCGGCTGCACGGGCTGATGGACATCGCGGTCGGCCGGCCGTTCCGCAAGCTGCTCGCGCGCGACGTGCGCGACCCGGCGTTGCGCGAACGGCTCACGCCCGACTATCCGATCGGCTGCAAGCGGATCCTGCTGTCGAGCGACTACCTCGCCGCGATCGGCCGCGACAACGTCGCGCTCGTCACGCAGCGCATCCGGCGCGTGACCGAGACCGGCATCGAGACCGACGACGGCGTGCACCATCCGGTCGACGCGATCGTCTACGGCACCGGTTTCGCGGCGACCGCGTTCCTGTCGCCGATGCGCATCACCGGCCGCGACGGGCTCGACCTGAACGACGCCTGGCGGCGCGGCGCGCAGGCGTATCTCGGGCTCACCGTGCCGGGCTTCCCCAACTTCTTCATGCTGTATGGCCCGAACACCAACCTCGGCCACAACTCGATCGTCTACATGCTCGAAAGCCAGATCGCGCACGTGATGCGCTGCGTGCGCGCGATGCGGCGCGACGGCGCGTGCGCGATCGACGTCGATCCGCGCCGCTACCGGCGCTACAACACGCATGTGCAACAGCGGCTCGAAGGCTCAGTGTGGAGCGGCTGCAAGAGCTGGTACGTCGACGCGTCGGGCCACAACAGTACGAACTGGCCCGGCTTCACGCTGACCTATCGATGGATCACGCGCTTCACGGGGCTGTCCGCGTATCGCTTCACGCAGCCGTTGCCCGGCACGGCGACACCCACATCAACCCCGACGACGACGCACGGTGCCGTCGTCGCGCCGCCCGCCGGCCGCGTGGAAGCACTCGCCGCGGCGTCGCTGCGCGGCTTTCTGCGCGTCGCGTTCCGGCCGCTGATCGGGCCGCCGTTCGGCGCGCGCATGCAGCGCCGCGTCGTCGCGCTGCTGTCGCCGCTGATGCCGGGCGCAGGCGACACGCTGCGCTACCGGACGTCCGCCGCCGGCGTGCCGGTCGAAGTGATCGCGCCGAAGCGCGGCGAGGCGGGCGGCGCGATCCTCTATCTGCACGGCGGCGCGTTCTGTCTCGGCGGCCCGCATACGCATCGCGGCGTGACGACGCGGCTCGCGACCGAAGCCGGCCTGCCGGTGTGGGTGCCCGACTACCGGCTCGCGCCCGAGCACCCGAGCCCGGCGGCGCTCGACGACGCGCTGGCCGCATACGATGCACTGCGCACGCAAGGCTACGCGCCGCACCGGATCGTGATTGCCGGCGATTCGGCCGGCGGCGCGCTCGCGCTGGCGCTCGCCATCGCGCTGCGCGAGCGCGGCGAACCCGCCGCGGCCGCGCTGCTGCTGATCTCGCCCGTGACCGACCCGACGCTCGGCGGCGACACGCTCGCATCGCGCCGCCACGACGATCCGATGATCCGTCGCGGCTGGCTCGAACAAGGGCTGCGCTGGTATCACGGCGCGGGCTCGGCTGCAGCGCCCGGCCCGCTCGACACCGACCTGCGTGGACTGCCGCCGATGCTGGTGCAGGCTGGCGACCAGGAAGTGCTGCTGTCGGACGCGCAGCGACTCGCGTCGCATGCGCTCGCCTGCGGCGTGCCGTGCCGGCTGGAGATTCATGCCGCGCGCTGGCATGTGTTTCATCTGCAGGCGTTCTATCTGCGCTCGGGGCGGGACGCGTTGCGGACGCTGGCGGGATTTGCCGCGCGGCGGGTGGCGGCGACGGCGGTCGCGACGTGACGATCCGGTGATGCCGGCGATCGAGGCTGCGGAGCGCGACTGCCTCGATCGACCCGCTTGCAACAATGCGACACCCTCTTGCCAAAACCGGCCGTTTATTTTTTTCCGGCATGCGCGGCCGGCATGATCTCCGCCAGCCTCGGCGTCGTGCCGCGGCGACGACCACCCCACCCTGGCGGAGACACCAATGAAAAAAGGCCCCATCCTCAAGACGCTTGCGCTGCTCTGTTGCCTGGGCGTCCAGTGCGCGACGTCGGCATTCGCGGAGGAACCGAAGAAGGTCGCGTTCGTCGATACGGGCAATACCGGACGCAGCGTGATGGCCGAAGCGATCGCCGGACAACTGATCGCGCAACGGCACGCGCATATCGCCGTGATCTCGCGCGCGGTCGACGAGGATCCGTATGACGAAAAGCCCGAGGAAAACGGTGTGATCCTGATGAAGCGGCGCGGAATCGACACGTCCGCGCATCGTTCGGTGCAACTGAATGCGAACGACGTCAAGCACTCCGACGTGATCCTGACGATGACCGACAAGCACAAGGAGAAGGTGCTCACGCTCTATCCGTCTGCCGCCGGCAAGGTCTTCACGCTTGCCGAATACGCGACCGGCGTGCACAAGGACGTACCCGACGCGTGGGGCAAGCCGATCGACTTCTACGAATCGGTGACCGCGCAGCTCGACACGTTCATCCCGGCCGCGCTCGACAAGGTCGCGACGGCCGCGCCGGCGAAGCAGTAACGCAGGGCCGGACTCGCCGGGTCGACCGTCGCGTCACGCGGCGGCACCGGCGGTCCGATCGTTTGAGCAGTCCCTCCCCCGCACGGCGCGTTTCCCGTACGCGCCGACGAGATCAGCCGTTCGGCCGAATCGTCATCCGACGCCCCGAATCAAAGAATGATTTTCATTCGGGCAACCGGTCTCGCCGCCCGACACCCCGAGCCACGAAGGCACTGCAGGCATTCCCGCGCAGCGTCTTCGCGTCGTGCTTCGTCTCGATTCGGCAGTCGGCCCGCGTGCGTTTCACGTCATCCGCCTCATCAGGCCAACAACGCAATCACGCCGATATCCATGCCCTTCATGTAACTTATAAGCTACAATGCTCTCCAAGTTCGAACTGCTTCGCTATCAGCGCGCCGACGGTCGCGAGCCTTTCACCGAATGGTTGAACGCCGTGCGCGACAAGGTCGCCCAGGCGCGGATTCGCGAGCGGCTGCGTCGCGTGCAGACCGGAAATTTCGGCGATTGCGAGCCCGTCGGTGAAGGTGTGATCGAACTGCGCATCCACGTCGGTGCCGGCTATCGCGTGTACTTCGGCCGGTACGGCAGTGCGCTGGTGCTGCTGTTGTACGGCGGCGACAAGCACAGCCAGTCCGACGACATCAGGCATGCGAAGGAACACTGGCTGGACTGGAAACGGAGGCAAGCATGAACAAGCTCAAAGGCGCGGTATCGCACCACGACGCGGAAGTCGCCGAACTCGGTGCCGACCGCGAGCTCGCGGTGGCCTATTTGCGCGTCGCGATGGAATCGCTCGACGACCCCGACAACCGCGCGGCCGCGCTGCTCGCGCTGCGCACGGTCGCGGAAGCGTATGGCGGGCTCGGCGCGGTCGCGGCCGACGCCGGCATCAGCCGCGAATCGCTGTATCGCACGCTGTCGCCCAACGGCAACCCGACGCTGAAAACCCTGCTCGCGGTGCTCAAGACGGTCGGCCTGCGCCTGTCCGTCGTCCCCGCGCAACCGTCGCACGCATAACGCGGCGCACGCGCTTCAAGGCTGCACCATCCACACGAGCAGCACCGCGGCCGGCGCCCCACTCGTCCCCGCCGGCGGCCGCGCGAGCGTCGGCTCGACCTGCAGCGCCTGCGCGATCGTCGCCGCATCGTCGATCGTCGTCGTGCGCACGACCGTCATCAGCCGTGCGGGCCGATGCAGCGTCTCGCGATACAGCGCGCCGTACCACAGCGGCCGCGTGCCGAGCGCATCCTGCAGCGCGTACGGATAACGCCACAGCCGCAGCACGAGGCGGCTGTCCGGACGGGCCGGATCGACACGCACGAACACGCGGCGCGTACTCTCGCCGTGCGTATAGCGCGGCAGCACGGGCAGCGCATCGGCCGGCCCCTGCGGCAGCAGCCAACGCAGCGCGGCGGCGGCCGACCACGGCGTCGCGCGCTGCCAGCCGGCCAGCGAAAGATGGCGATCGAGCGTGTCCGACGTCGCGCACCATTGCAACGGCAGATATTCCTCGCGATCGCCGCCGATCTCGGTGCGTCGCGTCGGCACGCGCGGCCACCCGCCGCGCATCCATTGATCGACGGTCATCGCGACGACGTCGCCCACGTGCGGACGCGCGGCGCGTTCGAGCTGCCATTGCGCGGGCACGGTCCAGACGCCGGTCGTCGCGAGCACGACGAGCACCGCGACGAGCGCGCCCCGCGGCTGCACATGCTCGCGCACCTGCCAGTACGCATAGGCGCCCGCCAGCACCGCGAACCACGCGAGCCCGAGGCTCCAGCCGCCGAGCAGACCCGACAACCACGTATCGCCGACGTACAGCCGCGCGAAGCCGCCGAGCACGATCCACAACACGACCGCGGTCACGACCGGAATGCGCCACAGCGCCGGCCGGTCGCGCGTGACCACCCAGCCGATGCCGCTGCTCGCGAGCATCGCGAACGCCGCGTCGGAGTCGGGCAGCGGCACGTGCGGCGCGCCGGGCGGCAGGCTCGCGGGCGTCATGCCGGGCAGGCCGGTGCCGAACGCCGGCACGAGCACGACCGCGATGCCGACTGTCGCGAGCCACCACGCGGACGTCACCCAGCAGCGATGGATCATCAGCCAGACCAGGAACGCGGCCGCGACGATCAGCCCCGTATCGTGTCCGTGCAGCACCGCGAGCGCGCGCATTGCGGCATCCACCGGCGGCGTGCGCAGGTCCTGCAGGAACGCATACACCGTGATGTCGGCGTGCATCAGCGGATCGTTCGCGACGACGTCCTGCACGATGCCGGCAAACAGCCACACGCAGCCGACGAACAGCAGCGCGAACACGGGCACCACGCCCGGCAGGCGGCGCCCCTTCTCGATCGCGTCGTGCAGCCAGCCGCCGACGCGCGGCCAGCGGCGCGCGCATGCATGCACGGCCGCGCCGGCCGCGCGGCGCAGCAACGGCCAGCCGCGCCGCAGCGCGACGCGCACGCCGATCCACACGAGCGCGACCAGCGCGGCGATCACCAGCAGGATCGCGGCGACCCGCACGCTGATCGCGGCGGCCAGCACCGCCGACGCGCCGAACAGGATGCCCGGCACGATGTGCACGGGCGCCCAGATCAGCGCCGACACGACATTGACCGGGTAGAACGACCGGCGCGGCAGCGTCGCGCAGCCGACCACGACCGGCACGACCGCGCGCACCGGCGCCAGGAAACGCGCGAGCACGATGCTCTTCGTCCCGTGGCGCAGCACGAACTGCTCGCCGCGCGCATAGGCATCCGCATAGCCCAGCCGGACCCACCCGTTTCGAATCGCGCCGCGGTAGCGGCGTCCGAGCTCGTAGCTGATCCCGTCGCCGAGGATCGCGCCGGCGGCCGCGACGCCGATCGCCGTCCAGCCGTCGAGCGCGCCCGCGCCGATCAGCGTGCCGGCCGCGAACATCACGGCACCGGCCGGCACGACCGTGCCGATCAGCGCGATCGCCTCGGCACAGGCGGCGGCGAACACGATCGCCAGCACGAGCGCCGGATGCGCGCCGATCGCACCGAGCCATGCGTGGATGGTGTCGCTCATCGCAGGCCGCGCGGCGTGGCCGCGCGGCGCGTCTGCACCGGGCCGGCGGTGGCGTGGGGAAGGTTCATCGGCGTGTGTGCGCGGTCGCGCCGGCGGGCGGCGTCAGTCGAACTCGTGCTGGCGCGCGTCGGCCTCGAGCGGCGCGTCGTGGTAGCCGACGGTCGCGATCTCGTGCAGATAGCGCGCGAGAAACGCGCCGATCGACCCGGCTTCCTCGTACTGATGCACATGGCGGAATTCGTGCGTGAGCAGGCGTCGCGTGTCGTGGCCGCGCAGCACGAACACCGCATGGCCGAGCGTGAGGCCGATCGTCCCCGGCGACAACAGGCCGGTGTCGCGCGCGATCGCGCCCAGCGCCGGCGTGTCCGGGAACGGCAGCCGGTCGGCGACCACGACGCGGATCCGCTCCGGCCGGGCGACGCCGACGGTGCGCGCGTCGTCGGCCTGCGCGGGCGTCAGCGGCACGCCCTGCGCGAGCCCGTGGGCCGCCTGCGCGTCAGCCCACGCGACGGCGTCGGGCAACGCAGACGGCAGGATGTCGGCGAGATCGATCATCGTGGCGGCTCCTCGGGTCGGGACGGTGCAATCGGGCACCAGTTTATCTCTGAATCAGGGCGGTCCGCGACGCATGCCGCCCGCACGGCGGCGACCATTCCTCGGGAATACCCGCCCCATCTGGCCCTATCGCCTGTACCATTTCACGCCGATTATTTCGCTTCAAGACAGATTCGACACTCTCGTATCTCAAAAATTTCCCGCAGGTGCACCATTTTTGGTTTCGGCGGAATATATTGGTCAGAAGAACGGCCGCGGCGGCTACCGGCGGAGCAGCCCGCGGCATCATCCCGAAGAGGACCGCTAGATGATCAGGGTAATGCTGGCTGACGATCACGCAGTCATGCGGGACGGACTGCGTCACATCCTGGAAACGGCCGGCGGTTTCGAAATCGTCGGCGAGGCGAGCGACGGCGCGGCCACGCTCGCGCTGGCCGAGCGTCGCGCCGCCGACGTGCTGCTGCTCGACCTGTCGATGCCCGCGCCGACCGGTATCGAGCTGATCCGGCTGGTCAGGACGCATGCGCCGTCGCTGCGCATGCTGGTGCTGACGATGCATGCGGAGGCGCAGTACGCGGCGCGCACGTTCAAGGCCGGCGCAACCGGCTACCTGACGAAGGACAGCGCGACCGCCGAACTCGTCGAGGCCGTCATCAAGGTCGCGGCGGGCGGCGTGTACGTGAGCCGGTCGGCAGCCGAGAGCCTCGCGCGCACGCTGCGCACGCCGGCCGACATGCTGCCGCACGAGCGGCTGTCCGCGCGCGAACTCGACGTGATGCGCCGCATCGTCGCGGGCCAGACGGTCACGCGGATCGCGGCGGAACTCACGCTGAGCGCGAAGACGGTCAGCACCTACAAGACCCGCATCCTCGAGAAGATGGAGCTGCCGCACGAAGCCGCGCTGGTGCGCTACGCGATGCGCCACGATCTCGACCTCGGCGTCGACGACGCATGATGCCCGCGTTCCGCGTCCGCTCCGCCGCCCCCGACGACGACGACGCGTCGGATCCGTCGCGCCTGTTCATGTCGTCGCTGCCGCCCGACCGGCGCGAGCGGCGGCTCGCGATCGCGACGGTGATCGTGTCGGCCGTGATCTTCGCCGCCCTCGCGCCGTTCGCGGGCGTGCCGCTCGCGCGCGTGTTGGGCTTCATTCCCGTGTACCAGTCGGCGATCGTGATCAACGACATGGTGACGGCCGGCCTGCTGCTCGGCCAGTACGCGATCCTGCGCGAGAAATCGCTGCTCGCGCTCGCGGGCGGCTACCTGTTCACGGGCTTCATGGCCGGCACGCACATGCTGACCTTTCCTGGACTGTTCTCGCCGACGGGCCTGCTCGGCGCGGGCGAACAGACCACCGCGTGGCTCTATCTGTTCTGGCACGGCGGCTTTCCGCTGACGGTCGCCGCGTACGTGCTGCTGCGCGCGGCGGCGCGCGCGCGACCGCCGTCGCTCGAGCAGCGTCGCGCGGCGATTCCGATCCTGCTTTGCATCGCGTCGGCCGCGGGCGCGACCGTCGCGCTCGCGCTGCTCGCGACCGCCGGCCACGACCTGCTGCCGCGCATCATGCAGGGCAACCGGATGGCGTCGACGATGACGCACGCGATCACGATCGTCTGGGCACTGAACCTCGCCGCGCTCGTGTTGATGTGGCGGCTGCGGCGTCGTCATTCGGTGCTCGATCTGTGGGTGATGATCGTGCTCGTCGCCTGGCTGTTCGACATCGCGCTGTCGGCGATGCTGAACCACGGTCGCTTCGACCTGGGCTTCTACGCCGGGCGGACCTACGGCCTCGTCGCATCGTGCGTCGTGCTGTTCGCGCTGCTGTTCGAGAACGGCCGGCTGCATGCGCAGACGGTGCGCGCGCTGGCCGGCGCGCGCTATCAGCACCTGCTCGTCGTGCAGAAGAGCGCGCAGCTCAACGAGGCGAACGAACGGCTCGAGCAGCGCGTCGCGGCGCGCACCGCGCAGTTGAGCGCGTCGAACCGCGACCTGCGGCGCGAAGTCGAGGAGCGCGTGCGCGCGGAGCGGGCGCTGCAGGCGTCGCGCGAGGAGCTGCGCGAGATCGCGGCGATCAGCGCGACCGCACGCGAGGCCGAACAGCGCCGCATCGCGCGCGAACTGCACGACGAACTCGCGCAGACGCTCGCGGCGCTGAAGAACGATCTCGAATGGCTGCTCGACCGCGTGCCGCAGGACGACGCGCCGCTGGCGCGCAAGATCGCGGCGATGCATGCGCTCGCGCGCGGCGCGGTGACGGCCACGCGGCGCATCGCGTCCGACCTGCGTCCGCTGATGCTCGACGACCTCGGGTTCGCGGCCGCGATGCAATGGCTCGTGGAGGATTTCCAGCGCCGTCACGGCATCGCGTGCGCGCTGCACGTCGAGCCGGGCGAATTGCTGCTCGACGAACCGTATGCGACGGCCGTGTTCCGTATCGCGCAGGAAGCGCTCGCGAACGTCGCGCGGCACGCGGCCGCGTCGAGCGCGACCGTGGCGCTCGTCTACCGTGACGAGACGATCGCGCTGACGATTCGCGACGACGGTGCGGGCTTCGATCCCGGTGCGCCGCGCAAGTCGGGATCGTTCGGGCTGGTCGGCCTGCGCGAGCGCGCGTATCTCGTCGGCGGCACGCTGCGGATCGATACGACGCTCGGCGAAGGAACGACGGTGGAAGTGGATATTCCGGTGGCGTCGGCGCATGTGGCGATCGCGCATGACGGACGGGGGACGTCACGGACGGAAGAGGTAAGGGCGAAGCAGTAGCGGCGCTGTGCTGCCATGGGGGTCAGTGGTAGTCCTCTTCCCGCTGATGCCGAACGGTGAGGATCGTGACTTGTTCGACCGTGCCCGTCGATCGCCACCACTCGTCTAATCAGTTGCCAACGCTACACGTGCGGCTTTCAGCATCGTCACAGGTCAGGTCTGGACTTCTGCGGCATCGACGTATTCACCGACCATGCCCGTCGCTCACCCCGCTCGTCTAACCGGTTGTCGTCGCTGCACGCGCGGCATTCAGCATCGTCCCAAGGCTGGCCTGGACTTCTGCGGCATCGACGTATTCACCGGTACGCCGCGCCTCATCGGCCGACGCAAGGCCGCGCGCGACAAACTCGCGCTGCGTTCGTCGGCGTGCGACGGCAGCGCGCAGCGTCGATTCGACGAACGCGGACAGCGTCTCGTTTTCCTCCAACACGCTTTCCGCTGCCTCGAGCAACTTGCGATCGACTCGAAGCACGGACATCGCCGTCGTTTTCATTTCGCTCTCCATGCATGCGGAACGCATGCACGGTAGCACATCGGCCCGATCGGCAGCAGGGACTGCGCGATACCGCAGCCCCCGGCCGCCGCCGCCCATCACACCCGCGCCGCCACCATCCCCCGCTCCGAGCGCGTCCACGCGACGAGCGCGCCGATCCCGAGCAGCGCGAGGCACACGATCGGCACGATCATCGGCCCGAACGCCGTGCCCGTCACCTTGCCCGCGAACGGCATCAGGTTCTGGCTGAAGAAGCCGCCGAGGTTGCCGATCGAGTTGATCGCCGCGACGCTCGCCGCCGCACGCGCGCCGGTGAAGTAGCGCGGCGGCATCGACCAGAAGCACGGATACAGCAGCGGGATGCACGCCCCGCCCAGCACGAGCGCGACGAAGCGCAGCGGCGTCGACGGCAGCACGAGGCTCAGCAGGAAGCCGAGCGCGCCGAGCGCCGCGACGATCGCGATCGTGCGCAGGATGCTCTTCGCGCGACGCAGCTTCGACGGCAGCCACACCAGCAGCACCACCGCGAGCGCCCACGGCAGCATGCTCAGCAAACCGTTCGTACTGCTCGACACACCGAACGATTTCACGAGCGTCGGCAGCCAGTACGTGACGCCGTACAGCGACGTCGACATCAGCATGTAGGTCGCCGCGAACAGCATCACGCGCGGATCGAGCAGCGCCTTCCACGGCTGCGCATGCTCGGCCTGCGCCGGCTTCTCGCGCTCCAGCGCGGCCGCGACGATCTGCTTCTCGCGTTCGTCGAGGAACGGCGCCTCGAGGAACGACGCCGGCAGCACGCGGAACACGACGATCGCGACGATCACGGCCGGGATGCCCGTCGCCACGAACACCCACTGCCAGCCCGCGAGCCCCCACACGCCGTTCAGGCTCAGCAGCACGCCGCCGACCAGCGAGCCGAGCATGTTCGCGAGCGCGCTGCCGAGCGTGAAGATGCCGAGCACCTTCGCGCGATAGCTCTGCGGGAACCACAGCGTCAGGTAATAGATCACGCCCGGATAGAAGCCGGCCTCGGCGATCCCGAGCAGGAAGCGCAGCGAACAGAACGCGGGCATCGACGTCGTGAAGCCCATCAGCACGGTGATGAGGCCCCACGTCAGCATGATCCGCGCGAGCCACACGCGTGCGCCGTAGCGATGCAGCGCGAGCGTGCTCGGCACCTCGAACAGCAGGTAGCCGATGAAGAACAGCGACGACGCGAGACCGAACGCGGCCTCGGTCATCCCGAGGCTGTGCACCATCTGCAGTTTCGCGAAGCCGACGTTCTGCCGGTCGATGAACGCGATCAGGAACATCACGACGAGGATGGGCATCAGGCGCCGCGCCATCTTCGACATGATGCGCTGCTCTTCGGCGGACGCGGGGTCCAGGGTTTCGGTGGCATTCACTGCGGGCTCCTCCGTGAAGCGGTTGCTTGTCGGTTGAATCGGCGCCGCGCGCGATCAATGCGCGGGCGCGGTGGGGTTCGATGAAATCGGGATCCGGAAACGGATGGCCGCCGTCGTCAGCCGGTCCGGTAGTCGTCGAGCATCGGCGCGAACATCTCGTGCCACGCGCGCGGCTTCGCCTTGATCGTGCCGGCGAGATACAGGAATTCGACGTAGTCCATCAGCTGATTCGGCCGCACCGAGAAACGCGTGTCAGGCGCGGCGAGCATCTGCATCACGTCGTCGTGCGACACGGCGACGCCCGACGACGCCGCATACAGCGCGGCCGCCGCGCGCGGGTCCTGCGCGATCAGGCGGTTCGCTTCGTCGAGCGCGCCGAGAAACGCCGCGGCCAGCGCGGGCTCCGTATCGACGAGCCGCTTCGGCGCGAACACGACGTCGAGCGTCAGCGGGCCGAGCACGTCGACCGAATTCACGACGCGATGAATGCCCGGCTGCCGCAATTCGAGGGTCGAGAACGGCGGCGACGTGAAGTGTGCGGTGACGCCGTTCTCGCGGCGGATCAGCGCCTGCATCGCCTGCGGATGCGGCAGGTTCACGGTGATCGAGTCGAGCTGCGCGAAATGCCGCGCGCCGAGTTGCCGGCTCGCGACCATCTGCAGCACGACCGCCGACAGCGACGTGCGGATGCCCGGCACCGCGATCCGGTCGGACGGCGTGAAGTCGCGCAGCGACGTCAGGCCCGGACGGTTTGCATTGAGCGACAGCGAGGTCGTGGACAATCCGCTGATGCCGATCACCTCGACGTTCGGAATCCCGCGCGCCCGCGCCCACAGCTCGATGAAGCCCGGCGCGCCGGCACCCGCGAAATCGAGCGTGCCGGCCATCATCGCGTCGTTGACGGAATTGCCGCCGTCGAGCAGCACCCAGTCGACCGCGACGTCGCGCAGGCCGTGCCGCGCCGCATGCCGCTCGAACAGGCGCTGCTTCTCCATCACGAGCAGCGGCAGGTACAACACGCCATAGCCTTTCGAGATCCGCACCGTGCGCGGCTTCGCGCGCACCGGCGACGGTGCCCCGAGCGCGCCCAGCATGCCGAGGCCGGCGGCGAGCAACGCGCGGCGGCGCGGCGACGTCTTCATGCGCATGCCTCCATGCGGCGCGCGACCAGCGGCAACGTGGCAGCCGGCGTCAGGCTACGCCGTGCATCCGGCCGCGCCTTCGTCGTGCCCGTGACATGCTGCATGTTGCCGTCTCCTCTGGTATTAATGCCGTCGTCGCTTGCTCCGGCTGAACACAGGTTATCGAGCGAGTCTGAGAAAATACTGACATCCCGCCCCCGGGAAAACCCCTAACCCCTCACCCTGCAAACGGCACCATGCGCATTCTCGTCGTGGAGGACGATGCCGAAATCGGCGCGGCGATCCGCAGCCGCCTCGCGCGGCTCGGCCATGCCGTCGATCTCGAAACCGACGGCTCGACCGCGAACGGCCTGCTGCGCGTCGAGCGCTTCGACCTCGTCGTGCTCGATGCGAACCTGCCCGGCCTCGACGGCTTCGCGGTGCTGCGCAACCTGCGCGCGTCGGGCAGCACGACGCCGGTGCTGCTCGTCACCGCGCGCTCGGCGATCGATGACCGCGTGAGCGGCCTCGGCCTCGGCGCCGACGACTATCTCGTGAAGCCGTTCGACTACCGCGAGCTCGATGCGCGCGTGCAGGCGCTGCTGCGCCGCAACAGCGGCCATGCGAACGACGTGCTGACGCTCGGCGGCCTCGTGATCGACCGCAGCAGCCGGCTTGCCGAACTCGACGGCCAGCCGCTGTCGCTGTCGCGCCAGGAATTCGCGCTGCTGGAGATCCTCGCGAGCCGTCCGCACCGGATCTTCTCGAAGGACGAACTGCTGAACCAGCTGTTCAGCTTCGGCAACGAGCCGACCGCGAACGCGGTCGAGCAATACGTGACGCGCGTGCGCAGGAAGCTGCAGGGCAGCTCGGTCGAGATCCGCACCGCGCGCGGGATGGGGTATCAGATTGCCGCGCACTGACTGGTTCCCGAAGACGCTGTTCGGGCGCACGCTGCTGTTCATCGCGCTCGTCGTCGCGACCGGTGCGCTCGCGCTGGCCGCGATCGCGCGCTACTACGCGGGCGTCGCGGCCGAGCGCGCGTACGACCAGCTGCTCGCCGGCGCGTCGATCCAGGTCGCGGAGAACCTGTACGTGCAAGGCGGCGTACTCGCGCTGAACCCGCCCGTCGCCGCGCTGTCGACGCTGTCGCGCTACGACCTCGTCTACTACAAGGTGGTCGATTCGCGCGGCGTCGTCGTGGCCGGCTACAACGATCTCGCGAGCCCCGCGACGCTCGCGGCCGCGAAACAGGGCCCGTCGTTCGCGAACGCCGTCTACCAGGGTCACCGGATCCGCACCGCGACCATCGCGCGCTACATGCCGGAGGAAAGCACGCCGGGCTGGGCGCTCGTGACGGTTGCGCAGACAACCAATGCGCGGCAACAGCTGACGAACGACATGAGCATCAAGGTGTGGACGCTGATCCTGCTGATGAGCGTGCTCGCGATCGGCGCGAGCGGCCTCGCGATCCGGCGCGGGCTGCGCCCGCTCGCGCAGATCGGCGCGATCATCGCCGCGCGCGACCCGGCCGACCTGCGGCCGGTGGCCGTCGACACGCCGAGCGAGATCGACGCGATCATCGGGTCGATCAACGGGCTGATGCGGCGGCTCGCCGAGCGGATCAACGCGATGCAGCGCTTCATCGCCGACGCCGCGCACCAGATGCGCACGCCGCTCGCGCGGCTCGACGCGCAGATCGAACTGCTCGACGGCGAAGCCGATCCCGCGCGTCATGCGGCGCGGCTCGATGCGTTGCGCGCGACCTGCTCGGATGTCGGGCGGCTCACCGGGCAGTTGCTCAATCATGCGATGGTGATTCATCGCACCGAGGTGGTGCCGCTGCAGCCCGTCGATCTCGTCGCGCTCGCGAAGGACGTGCTCGGCCGCACGATTCCGCTCGCGGACGCGCGCGACGTGGCCGTCGCGTTCGCGAGCGACGCGCCGCATGCGTGGATCGACGGCGATGCAATCAGTCTGCAGGAGGCATTGTCGAACGTGCTGCACAACGCGCTGCTGCACGGGCATGCGGACGATATCGTCGTGTCGGTCGCCACCGCGGGCAACGCGGATCGGTCGGTGACGCTGACCGTCACCGACAACGGGCGCGGCATTCCGCGCGAGCATTGGGACGCGGCATTGCAGCCGTTCGTGCGGATCGCGCCGGACGGCAGCGAACGCCGCACCGGGTCGGGGCTCGGGCTCGCGATCGTGCAGGAAGTGATGAAGGCGCACGGCGGGCGCGTCGGGTTCGCGTTTCCCGATGCGGGCGGGTTCGCGGTGGTGCTGACGTTTCCGCGGCCGGCAACGGCGCACGCCGGTCACGCATGAATCGGCGGGATGCGGCGCCCCTTCCGTCGACTACGCCGCCACCGCCTCCCCGCCGAGATACGCATCGCGCACGCGTTCGTCGTCGAGCAGCGTTTTCGCGGGCCCTTCGAGCACGACGCGCCCCGTCTGCAGCACGTATCCGTAATGCGCGATCTCCAGCGCGAGGCTCGCGTTCTGCTCGACCATGAACACCGTCACGCCCTGCCGGTTGATCGTGTCGATCAGTTCCAGCACCTTGTCGACGTAGAGCGGCGACAACCCCATCGTCGGCTCGTCCATGCAGATCAGCTTCGGCCGCGCCATCAGCGCGCGCGCCATCGCGAGCATCTGCTGCTCGCCGCCCGACAGCGTGCCCGCGCGCTGCGCGAGCCGCTCGCGCACGCGCGGAAACAGTTCGAGCACGCGCGCGTAGTCGTCGGCCACCGCCGTACGATCGCCGCGCGTATAGGCGCCCATCAGCAGGTTCTCGCGCACGCTCATGTCGCCGAACAGCCGCCGCGCCTCGGGCACGGCCGCGATCCCGCGCCGCACGCGCTGCGGCGTCGCGAGCGCGGTCACGTCGTCGCCGTCGAAACGCACGACGCCGCGACGCGGCCGCATCAGCCCGAGAATCAGCTTCATCGTCGTGGACTTGCCGCTCGCGTTGCCGCCGAGCAGGCTGACGATCTGCCCGCGACCGACTTCGACGTTCACGTCGAAATGCACCTGCACCGGGCCGTAGAACGTGTCGAGGTGTTCGAGTTTCAGCAGTGCGTCGGTCATGGTCGTGTCGGGTCCGGAAGAAGGTGCGCTCATGCGGCCGCCTGCACGGTGCGCTCGGCCGTCGTGCCGCCTGCATGGCGGCGACCGAGATAAGCCTCGATCACGCGCGGATCGTGCCGCACGTCGCGTGGCGCGCCTTCGGCGATCTTCACGCCGTTGTCGAGCACCATCACGCGGTCGGACACGCGCATCACGAGTTCGAGCTTGTGCTCGATTAGCAGGATCGTCAGGCCGCGCGTCTTCAGCGACTGGATCAGTTGCAGCATCTCGGCGGTCTCGGTCTCGTTCATCCCGGCGGTCGGCTCGTCGAGCAGCAGCAGGCGCGGATGCAGCGCGAGCGCGCGGCCGATCTCCACGCGCCGCCGGTTCGCATACGACAGGCTGTGCGCCGGATGATCGATGCGCGGCGTGAGCCGCTCGCCGAACCCGGCGATGATGTCGCGCGCCTCGTCGCGCAGCGCCGCTTCCTCGCGCCGCACCGACGCGGGCCGCACGAGCGCGCGCCACACCTCGGCCGCCGCGCCGAGCGCCGGCCAGCCCGGCCGCGCCGCGCGCAACCGCGCGTGCGCGCCGATCAGCACGTTGTCGAGCACGCTCAGGTTGCCGAACACGCGGCCGTGCTGGAACGTGCGCGCGATGCCGAGCGCCGCGAGCCGTTCCGGCGGCGTGCCGGTGATGTCGCGGCCGTCGAACGTCACGCGGCCGGCATCGGGGCGGTCCGCGCCCGCGATCAGGTTGAACAGCGTCGACTTGCCCGCGCCGTTCGGGCCGATCACGCTCAGCAGCTCGCCGTCGGCGAGCGTCAGGCTTGCCGCGTCGAGCGCGGTCACGCCGTCGAAGCGGCGCGTCAAACCCCGTACGTCGAGCAAGGGTCGAGTGGTGGTCATCGCATTCCTCCTCACACCGTGCCGAGCAGGCCCTGCGGCCGGAACCGGACGAGCAGCAGCAGCACGAGGCCGTAGATCAGCATCCGGTAGTCGGCCGCCCAGCGGAACAGCTCGGGCAGCCCGATCAGCGCGATCGCGCCGACGACGCCGCCGAGCACGTTGCCGAGCCCGCCGAGGATCACCATCGTCAGCGCGAGGATCGACACCTGCGAATCGAAGGTCTGGTGATTGATGTAGCTGTACAGGTGCGCGGCGATGCCGCCGCTCACGCCGGCCGCGACGCCGCCGACCGCGAACGCGATCGCCTTGTAGCGGTTCGGCGCGATGCCGTGCGCGCGCGCGGCGACGTCGTCCTCGCGCACCGCGCGCAGCGTGCGGCCGAGATGCGAGCGCAGCAGCCGCAACTGCACGAGCGCGAACGCGACGAGCACCGCGAGCGTGAACCAGTACGCGGCGCGCGCGGTCGTCGCCCACGGCAGCGGCGCGATGCCGGTGATGCCGAGCGGGCCGCGCGTGAGACCGTCCCAGTTCAGGATCACGAGGCTCACCACTTCGCCGATCCCGAGTGTCGCGATCGATACGTAGTGCCCGCGCAGCCGGAACGCCGGATAGACGAGCAGCGTGCCGAGCACGGCGGTGATCGCGCCCGCGCACGGAATCGTCACGGCCGGCGACCAGCCGAGATCCGACGACAGCAGCGCCGACGCATACGCGCCGATCACGAGCAGCGCGGCGTGGCCGAGCGAGATCTGCCCGACCGTGCCCGCGACGAGCGTGAGGCTCAGCGCGAGCAGCCCGTACAGCCACGCGTTGGTCAGCGTCTGCAGCACATAAGGTGATGCACCGAGCCACGGCAGCACGGCCGCCGCCACGATCAGCACGACGAGCACCGGGCGCGGCACGCGCACGGCTTGCGCGGCCGCGAGGAAGGTGCCCGTCATCGGCTCCGGCGGCAGCGCGCGCTTCCCGCTGAACAGGCCGTTCGGCCGCCACACGAGGAACACGATCAGCAGCCCGAACGCGAACAGGTCGCGATAGCTGGTGCCGAACAGCGCGACGCCATAGCTTTCGACGAGGCCGAGCAGCAGGCTGCCGCCGATCGCGCCGGGCACGTTGCCGAGCCCGCCGATCAGCAGCGCGACCACGCCCTTCAGCGTCGCCTGGAAGCCCATCGCCGGATCGATGCTGTTGTAGTACATGCCGACCAGCAGCCCGCTGACACCGCCGAGCGCGCACGCGATCGCGAACACCGTCTGGTTCACGCGATCGACGTCCACGCCCATCTGCAGCGCCGCGTCGCGATCCTGCGCGGTCGCGCGCACGGCCCAGCCGAGCCGCGTGAAGCGCAGGAAGCCGTACAGCAGCGCGGCCGCCGCGAGGCCGATGCCGGCGATCAGCAGGTCGAGCGCGCCGAGCGTCGCGCCGGCGATGCGCAGGTGCCAGTCGGGCAGCGGCGTCGGCACCGCACGCGGGTCCGCGCCGAACGCGAGCTGCGCGAGCTGGTCGAGGATGAAGCTGATGCCGATCGTCGCGAGCAGCGGCGCGATGCGCGCGGCGTGACGCAACGGCCGCAGCCCGATCCGCTCGATCGCGATGCCGAGCGCGCCGCAGCCGACGACGACCGCCGCGAGCGCGGCCGGCAGCGGCAACCCGAAGCGCGTCAGGCACAGCCAGCCGATGAAGGCGCCGACCATGTAGACCGAGCCGTGCGCGAAGTTGATCAGGTGCGACACGCCGAAGATCAGCGCGAGCCCCACCGCGAGCAGCGCGTAGATGTTGCCGACGATGAGGCCGTTGAGCGTGTAGTCGAGCCAGGAAGCCATCACGATGCGTCCGTCATTTGCATGCGGTTCCGGGTCGGGGTCAGCGCGCCGCGAGCTGCGGCTTCGCGCCGTCCCACAGCGCCCACTGCCCCTGCTTCACGACGAGATACACGGTGCGTGCGCCCGCGACGCGGCGCGTCTGCGGATCGAAGCGCACCTTGCCGAAGATCACGCTCGGTACGTCGCTCACTTTCTCGAAGCCGTCGTGCGCGGCCTGGCGCGTCACGCCGTAGCGGCGCAGCACCTCGGCCGACAGGATCAGCGCATCGTATGCACGCGCGACGAACGAATCGGGATCGGCATGGAATTTCGCGCGATAGCGCTGCACGAACGCCTGCACCTCCGGTCGCGGTTCGGCCGGGAAGAAGTTCGATTCCGTATAGACGCCTTCGACGGCCGTGCCGCCGAGTTCGAGGAACTTCGGCGAATACACGGAGCCGACTGCCGCGATCGGCAGCGTGAGCCCCGACGTGCGCGCCTGCCGCACGATCTGCGCGCCGTCCGCGTAGTAGGAAATCAGCACGATGGAATCGGGCTTCGACGCACCGATCCGCACGAGCGTCGAGCGGAAATCCTTCTCCGCCGGCTGGTAGCCTTCGGCCGCGACGACCTGCGCGCCGAGCCCCGTCACCGCCTTCGCGAAGATGTCCTTGCTGGTGCGGCCCCAGTCGGTGTTCAGGTACAGCACCGCGATCCGCTTGAAGCCGAGCTCCTTCACCGCGTAGCGCGCGAGCAGCGGCTGCTCCTCGGCCTGGCTCAGCGCGGTGCTCCACAGGTAGTCGCCGCCCTTCGTGAAATCCGGATGGGAGTTCGTGAAGCCGAACTGGATCAGCTGCCCGCGCTGGTAGATCGGCGACGCGGCCATCGACGTCGCGCTGGAAAAGTCGCCGAGCTCGATCACGATGCGCGGGTCCGCGACGAATTTCTGCGCGATCGCCACCGCCTGGCGCGGATCGCTGCGGCTGTCCTGGAAGTCGACCGCGAGCGGCCGGCCGTGGATGCCGCCGCCGCCGTTGATCTCGTCGAGCGCGAGATCGAAGCCGCGCTTCCATTGTTCGCCGTATTGCGCGTCCTGCCCGGTGAGCGGCCCGCTCACGCCGATCACCACCGGCTCGCCGGACACGCCCGCCGCGAGCGCGCCGCCCGTCGACAAGCCCCATGCGGCAGCCAGTGCCGCCACCGTGCCCAGCACGCGCCGCCATGCGCCGCGTGCGTCGTTCCCCGAAACGTTCATGCGTCCCCCCAGCTTCAGTCAGTCGAAAAGAGTGAGGGCATGTAACCATCCGGTTCAGGGCGTTCCAACGAAGTTTTGCGCATATCGATATCGTGCGCGGCGCGAAGCGCAACATCACTGCCACGGTCTCCTGCACGGCGCGCCTCGCGCGACGCATCGGCATGCGCTGCAGCGCATTGATTCGATTGACGTTTGCCGTCGTGCAGCGCTGCCGGCCGACGCGCGTGCATGCACGGCTCGTCGTCCCGGCGCGCGTGCCCTTCGCATGTTTGGCACTGTCGATAGCAAAAATCATTATATGAATCGTGCATGCTCGCACTCCTACAATGCGCAAATCGCATCATCGGAACGCGTCATGGAGTTGCATCAACTCGAAGCCTTTTCCGCGGTCATGTCGGCCGGCAGCGTGACCGGCGCGGGCGAACTGCTCGGCCGCTCGCAGCCGGCCGTCACGCGACAGATCCAGGAGCTCGAAGCCGATCTCGGCTATGCGCTGTTCGACCGGCACGGCCCGCGCGTCACGCCGACGCGCCGTGCATTCCTGCTCTACGAGGAAGTCGAACGCTCGCTCGTCGGCCTGCGCGCGATCGAAGCGCGGGCGCGCGCACTCGGCGACGAAACCGCCGAACCCGTGCGCATCGCGGCCACGCCTTCACTCGCGGCCACGCTCGTGCCGGCCGCGCTCGCCGCACTGCCCGACGGCGCGCACGCGCCGCACTACCAGTTGCGCAGCGAGTCGGCCGAACACGTCGTGCACGAAATGCTCGCCGGCACGGCCGATATCGGCGTCGTCACGCTGCCGATGGCGCATGCGGGGCTCGACATGCACTGGATCGCGCAAACGCCCTGCGTCGCCGTGCTGCCGGCCGACGATCCGCTCGCGGGCAAGCCGCGCATCGCGCTGCGCGATCTCGCGGGCCGCCGCATCGTGACGGTCGCGAACCGGCACCGGCTGCGCCAGCGGATCGATGCGGCATTCGCGGCCGCACGCGTCGACGCGCACGTGTTCATCGAAACCAATGCATCGCTGAACGCGGTGATGGCCGCGCGCGCAGGCGTCGGGATCGGCATCGTCGACCCGGCGACCGGCGTGGCACTGCCGGTGGACGGCGTCGTCGCACGACCGCTCGATGTCGACATCCCGTTCGCGTTCGGTGTCGCGACGCCCGCCGGCAAGACGCGCACGGCCGCCGTCGCGGCGCTGCTCGACGCGCTGCAGAACACGACGTGCGCGCTGCTCGACGACGTGACCTTTCACGATGCATCCGTGCACGACGCGTTGTTGCGAGGCGACCGGTTGCGCATCGATCGCCCGCCTCGCGTGACACGCGCCACACGAACCGCACGCACACGCGGTACCCGCCCGGAGGCCGCATGACGGCGACGCCCGACACACCCGACACACCCGACGCACCCGACACGCTCGACGCACTCGAAGCCCGCCTCGCCCAGGACCTGCGCTGGCTCGACCTGCCCGCGCCGTCGTGGGTGCCGCCGCGCGACGTCGACGGCACGCGCGTGCTCGACGTCGCGATCGTCGGCGGCGGAATGGCGGGGCTCGCGGCATCCGCCGAACTGCGCCTGCTCGGCATCGACAACCAGTGCGTGATCGACCGTGCACCGGCCGGCTACGAAGGCCCGTGGATCACGTTTGCGCGGATGGAGACGCTGCGCTCGCCGAAGCAACTCACCGGCCCCGCGCTCGGCCTGCCCGCGCTGACGTTCCGCGCGTGGTTCGAAGCACGATACGGCCGCGACGCGTGGGATGCGCTCTACAAGATTCCGCGCACGCAATGGATGGAATACCTGCGCTGGTATCGCCGCGTGCTCGACCTGCCGGTGCGCAACGACACCGCGCTCGTGGCACTGCGTCCGCGCGACGACGGCCTGCTCGCGCTCGACCTGCGCGCGAACGGCCAGGCGCAGACCGTGCTCGCGCGACACGTCGTGCTGGCGACCGGCCGCGACGGGCTCGGCGGCCCGTACGTGCCGCCCGTCGCGCAACGCGCGCCGCGCTCGCGTTGGGCCCATTCGTCCGAGCCGATCGATTTCGCTTCGCTCGCCGGCAAGCGCGTCGGCGTGGTCGGCGCGGGCGCGTCAGCGTTCGACAATGCGGGCACCGCGCTCGAAGCGGGCGCCGCGCGCGTCGACCTGTTCTTCCGTCGCGCGGACATTCCGCGCATCAACAAGCTGACGGGCATCGGCAGCCCGGGCCTCGTGCACGGTTATGCCGATCTCGACGATGCGACGAAGTGGCGCTTCATGCACTACGCGCTGACGTCGCAGACACCGCCGCCGCGCGACAGCGTGCTGCGCGTGTCGCGGCATGCTCACGCACACTTCCATGCAGCCAGCCCGATCGAAACGCTGGTCGAACACGCGGACGGCCTCGACGTCGTCACGCCGCGCGGCCGCTACACGGTCGACTTCCTGATCTTCGCGACGGGCTTTCATTCCGACTGGACGACACGCGCGGAATTCGCGTCGTTCGGGCCGCATGTGCGGCGCTGGAAGGATCGCTATCAACCGGAACCGGGCACATGGCTCGACGAGCTCGCCGAGTCGCCCGATCTCGGCCCCGCGTTCGCGTTCCAGGAACGCGAGCGCGGCGCCTGCCCGGCCGTCACGCGCATCCATTGCTTCAACCATGCGGCGAGCCTGAGCCACGGCAAGCTGTCGGGCGACATCCCCGCGATCAGCGCGGGCGCCGGGCGGCTCGCACGCGGCATCGCGAGCCGGCTGTTCGACGCCGATCGCGACCGCCACTACGACGCGCTCGTCGCGTTCGCGACCGCGGAGCTGCAGGGCGACGAATGGCGCGACGCCGACGCATGAGCGCCGCCGCGATCCACGCTACTCACGACGACTGGAATCCATCACGATGACCGAACCCATCCCGCCGGCCGCCGCGCCGGATACGATCGACGCCGTCGCCGGCCTGCGCGAAGGCGATGCCGTGGCCACGCTGCGTCGCGCACGCGACAAGGTGCTGCTCCATACGCGGCTCAGCGAAGCCGCGCTGTTCGACACCGCTCTGCCCGATCTTTCGTTGATCGAACGATTGCATGCGGCGCGGTACGTCGCGCAGCGCTCGAATGCGCACGCACTGGCCGCAACCTATCGCGCACGGCTGATCGACGCAGGCGGCACGCCCGACGACATCGCCCGCGCGGATGCCGATGCATTCGACGCGCTGCCTCGACGCCTCGGCGCGCTCCTCGTGCATGCGCGGCGCCTGACGCGCTCGCCCGCCGACGCACGCCCGTCCGATCTCGACGCACTGAAGTCGGCCGGGTTCACGACACCCGCGATCGTCGCGCTGTCGCAGCTCGTCGCCTTCGTCTCGTATCAGCTGCGTGTCGCGGCAGCGGCGCAAGCGTTGCAGGCGCGTGCCGCCCGGGAGGCCGCATGACGATGGCCACGCACGGTTTCACGTCCGCCACGCTCGGCTGGCGTACATGGCTCGACACGGTGCCGCTCGAGCGCGCCACGGCCGACCAGCTCGCGGTGCTCGAAGCGAGCCATCCGCAAGCGAAAACGTCGGACTACTACCTGCTGCTCGTCCACCTGCCCGACATCCTGCGGCAGCGTTCCGGCGTGTTCAACGCGATCATGTATGGTCCCGGCGGACTGTCGCGCGCGGAACGCGAGCTGGCAAGCACGGCCGTGTCGCGCGTGAACGGCTGCGTGTATTGCGCATCGGTGCACGCACAACGCTTCGCGCAGCTCGCGAAACGCACCGATGCGATCGACCAGGTGTTCGACGATCCGTCGACAGCCGGCACGACCGCGCGCGAACGCGCGATCATCCGCTATGCGGTCGCGCTGACCGAACGGCCCGACACGGTGGACGAACGCGACATCGCCGCGCTCGAAGCCGAAGGGCTCACCCACGAAGAAATTCTCGACCTGTCGCACGCCGTCGCGATCTTCGCGTGGGCGAACCGGCTGATGCTGACGCTGGGCGAACCGGTGTTTCCCGAATCCGCAGCGGGCGACTGACACGCCGCCGCGCTGGCGCAGGCGAGCACGCCGGCCGACGCGCGCCACCGCGCGTCACGCCTTGTGCGTCGACAACAGAATGCTCGTCTCCGTATTCGCGATCCCGTCGATCAACCGGATCGCGCCGAGCACGCGATCGAAATGCTCGAGCGAATCGGCGTGCAGCTCGGCGACCAGATCCCAGCGCCCGTTGGTACTGTGGATCGACGCGACGTTCGGATGCCCGCGCAGCACCTTCACCACTTCCGCGCCGCGATTGCCCTGCACCGCGATCGACATCAGCGCGCGGATCCGGTGCCGCTCGGCGGCCGGCTTGAGCCGCACCGTATAGCCGACGATCACGCCGTTCTTCTCCAGCCGCGTCAGCCGGTTCTGCACGGTCGCGCGCGCGACGCGCAAGGCCTTCGCAAGGGCGACGACGGGCATCCGCGCGTTGTCGCGCAGCAAAGCGATGAGCTGCCGGTCGACGTCGTCGAGCGTAATCATGAACGGACCTTCCTGTTGAACGTGACACGGCCGCCAGCGTGCCGGACGGCACGCATTTCGACCAGCATGATTTGAACAAACTGCCATATCCGGCCAGCAATCTGCCAAGTCTATCGAGAAATCTGCCATTTTTGCCGTCTTTTTGTTGGCTCGACTCACGGAAATAATGACTCCATCGACCGGCCGCATGGGCCGCGACGCCGCTTTTGATGGAGCCGGGGCCCGGGCCGACACGCCCGCCCCGGTCGACCAGAACGCCTGGACACCCGTCCGGGCAACAAAATGGAGACAGACCGATGACCCGCTTCCTCGACGTTCCCGCCACCGCCCGACTGATCGCCCAGACCGGCGTCACGCCGTTCCTGCGCGCGCTCGTCGACACGCTGCGCGCCGATTACCTGCACTGGGCCGACTTCGACAAGTCGCCGCGCGTCGCCTGCCACTCGCGCGACGGCGTGATCGAGCTGATGCCCGTCGCGAACGCGTCGCTGTTCGCGTTCAAGTACGTGAACGGCCACCCCGTCAACGCCGCGCGCGGGATGCACACCGTGATGGCGTTCGGCGCGCTCGCCGAAGTCGACACCGGCTACCCGCTGCTGCTCGCCGAACTCACGCTGACCACCGCGTTGCGCACCGCCGCGACGTCGGTGCTGGCCGCGCAAGCGCTCGCGCGCCCCGACGCGCGCACGATGGCGCTGATCGGCAACGGCGCACAGAGCGAATTCCAGGCGATCGCATTCCATACGCTGCTCGGCATCGACGAGATCCGCGTGTTCGACGTCGATCCGCTCGCGACCGACAAGCTCGTGAAGAACCTCGCCGCTTACCCTGAATTGCGCGTCGTGCGCGCCGCGTCGACCGCCGACGCCGTGCGTGGCGCCGACATCGTGACGACCGTCACCGCCGACAAGGCGTACGCGACGATCGTCACGGCCGACATGATCGAGCCCGGCATGCACCTGAACGCGGTCGGCGGCGATTGCCCGGGCAAGACCGAGCTCGACGCGGGCGTGCTGCAGGCGGGCCGCGTGTTCGTCGAATTCGAGCCGCAGTCGCGCATCGAGGGCGAGATCCAGCAGATGCCGGCCGACTTCCCGGTGACCGAACTGTGGCGCGTGCTGCAGGGCGAGACGACCGGCCGCGAGCGCGCAGATGAAGTCACGGTGTTCGACTCGGTCGGCTTCGCGCTCGAGGACTACTCGGCGCTGCGCTACCTGTATGCGCTCGCGCAGCAGCACAACGCGGGCGTCGAGATCGCGCTGATTCCGCCGGCCGTCGATCCGAAGAACCTGTTCGCGCTGATCGACGATCCGGCCGCGATCGCGCAGGGTCATGCGGCGTTCGTGACCGAAGCCGTCGCCGCGTTCGCACGCTGATCGTCATCCCGGGCGGCCGGCGCGCCGCCCGATTCTCCGCCTGTCTCTTCAAACGTTCATGAATCTCGTATCGATCCAGGCACCGGCCGCCGTCGTGATGATCCGGCCGCACCGCTTCCTGCCGAATCCGCAGACCGCGGCCGACAACGCGTTCCAGCGCACGGCCGTCGGCGGCGCGCACGACACGCTGTCGGTGTCGGCCGCCGCGCGCGACGAAGTCACGGCCGCCGCGCGCACACTCGCCGATGCAGGCGTGCGCGTGCACGTGTTCGACGATCACGGCGAGCGCGACACGCCCGACTCCGTGTTCCCGAACAACTGGTTCTCGACTCATCCGGGCGGGCATATCGCGCTGTTTCCGATGCATAGCCCGAACCGCCGCCGCGAGCGGCGCGCGGACATCGTCGAGATGCTGAAAGCGGAATACCGCGTGCAGGACGTGATCGACTACTCGGGGCTCGAATACGACGACGTGTTCCTGGAAGGCACCGGCGCGATGGTGCTCGACCACGTCGCACGCATCGCGTACACCGCGCGTTCGCGCCGCGCCGATCCGGTCGCGCTTGAACGCTTCTGCACGCACTTCAACTTCGAGCCGATCTGCTTCGATACGGCCGATGCGAACGGCAACCCGATCTATCACACGAACGTGATGATGAGCGTCGCCACCGAGTTCGCGATGATCGGCCTCGACCTGATCGCCGACCGCCGGCGCCGCGACGAAATCGCGCAACGCCTGACCGAAACGGGCCGCACCGTGATCGCGCTCGATCATGCGCAGATCGCGAATTTCGCGGGCAATACGCTTGAGTTGTCGGGCAAGGACGGGCGCGTGCTCGCGCTGTCGCGGCGCGCGTTCGACTGCCTCACCGGCGGCCAGCGCGCGACGATCGAACGCTCCGCGCGGCTGCTGCCGCTCGACGTGCCGACGATCGAACTGGCAGGCGGCTCGGTGCGCTGCATGCTCGCGGGCATTCATCTCGCGCGGCGGGCCGCAGCACATGACGTGAAGGAAATGGAATCGGCGGCGCGGTAACGCGAACCGGTGCCGCACGCCTGAGCGGACATCCTGCGGCGGATAGCCCGAAAGCGCCGCCGGACGACGCTTCGGCCTGAACGGACATCCTGCGCGGATAGCCCGATGGCGCCGCCGGACGATGCTTCGGCCTGAGCGGACATCCTGCGCGAATAGCCCGATGGCGTCGCCGGACGATGCTTCGATCTGCGAATCAGATCGAAGCATCGTCCCGCCCGTTCATCACCCCGCCAGCAGCTTCAACCCGGCCGGCAACGTTTCGCCGAACACACGTGCGGTGTCGGCTTCATCGAACGCAATCGCCTCGCGCACCATGTCGATCCACGCGGCCGACACATTCGCGGAAGACAGACGCTTGATCACCGCCTCGCGCGTTTCATCCGGCAAATCGCGTTCGCGGTCGCCCGTCATCCGCGCGATCTGCGCGACCGCGAACGCCGCGGGTTCGACCTGCTTCCAGTCCAGCGCGAACAGCGCGTCGAGCCAGCGGTTCGCGACGTCGGCCGGCACCACGCTGTGCGCGCTGCCGTAGAACGGCCGGCGCGCACCGATCCGCCCGAGCGCCCACGCGCACAGCGTGCGCTCGGCCGGCTTCTGCAATTGCACGATCAACCGCTCGGCCAGTTCCACCTTGCGCTCGACCGGCAGTCGTTCGAGCGACGCGGACAGGCGCGTCATGTCGGCCGGGCCGACCTTGGCCGGGTCGAACGGCAGCTTGCGGCGCTTGTCGTCGGACGGTTCGAGGAACGCGATCGCATCGCGCACCTGCGTCTGCGCGTCGTCGTCGAGGCCGCCGGCCACGCGCCGCCACAACGTCCACCACTCGGACCACACCTGCGCGTCGTTCACGTACTGGATCCCGTCGTCGAACAGCGGCCACAGCTGCTCGATGCGCCACGCATCGAGCGGATGGCCGAAGCCCGGGCGCAGGCAATAGCCGGCGAGGTTCAGCCACGCGCGTTCGTGATCGGCCGAGCGCCGCCGGCGACGCGCGCGCGCAAGCAACGCGTCGAACAGCTCGCGCGCGAGCGCGACGTCCCACTCGTCGCGCGGGCCGAGCACCTGTTCAAGTTGCGCGCGCAACCGTCGCGTGTCCTTCGGCGTGACATCCGCGGCCTTGCTGCCGAACGAGCGGTCGATCAGCTCGATCGCGTGATCGACGCGCGGATGGCGCGCGAACGCGGCATCGTCGCCTTGCGCGGGCGCATCGCCGCGCAACTGGAATTCGAGCCGCCAGCGGCGCGCTGCATCGTCGGTCGCGATGCAATGCATTTCGAGCGTGCCGACCTCGGTCAGCGACGCGGTGAGTTTCACCGGCGTTTCGCGCGCATCGCTACCGGCCTTCGCGTCGACGACCGTCGCGATCGGCGGCAGCCGCACGAAGTCGCCGCCGTCCAGCTCGACCAGATCGCCCGGCTGGTACGCGGTGTCGGCGACCGTCGACGCGAGGTGGAAACGCACCGGCTGCCCGAGCTGCAGCGCGAACGTGCGTTCCTCGAGCCGGATCTCGCGGCCCTCCTCGGCACCGCGCGGCAGCAGGCAGACACCGCGCGCCGCCGTGGCGCCCTCGCCATCGTCGAGCACGAGGAAATAACTGCGCGCGGAACCGCCGCCGATGCGCGGCGCATGCCCCGCCCGCGCCAGGCCATAAGCCACCGCGCCGCGCGCGACCGCCACGTCCGGATGCGCGTTGTGCAGCACGTCGAGCGGCGCGCCGCGCCACGCGCCGAGCGTCTGCGCGAGACGGCCGGCCAGCGCACCCGCGCGGAACACGCCGCCGTTGAGCAGCAGCGTGTCGGGCAGCGGGCCTTCCGCATGACGATTCAGGAACGCGGCGACGTGGCGCGTGACGGCCGGGTCGCTCGCATACGGCAAGCCGAATTCGACGATCGCGGCCCGCGCGCGGCGCGGCAGCTCGCCGGCCTCGACCTGCGGAAAGAAGCCGTCGACGACGATCTGCTCGACTTCCTGACGCGTCAGCTCGGCCGAGCGCGCGCCGCCGACGAGCTTGCTGCCCGCGCCGAGCAGCGTCACGGTGACGGAGGCCGGCGCGTCGTCGCCGAGCAGCCGCTCCTTCGCCGCGCGACAGCGTTCGACGAGTTGCGACAGGCTCGCGGCCGACAGCCGCGTGCCGGGCTCGGTCAGCCGCGTCTCGACCAGGCGCGCGAGCGCGAGGTCCATGTTGTCGCCGCCGAGCATCAGGTGATTGCCGACGCCGACGCGCGTGAAGGCCGGTTCGCCATCGTCTCCCGGCGCGACGTCGACCAGCGTGAGGTCGGTCGTGCCGCCGCCGACATCGCAAATCAGCACGCGGCGCGGCGCGGCGAAGGTGTCGCGCAACGTCGCGCGCTGGCCGTACAACCAGTCGTAGAACGCGGCCTGCGGTTCTTCCAGCAAGCGCAGCGCCGGCAGTTTCGCGCGTTTGGCCGCCTCGACCGTCAACGCGCGGGCGCCGTCGTCGAACGACGCCGGCACCGTCAGAATGACGTCCTGCTTCGCGAGCGGCGCATCGGGAAAACGCGCATCCCACGCGGCCCGCACGTGCGCGAGATAGCTCGCGCTCGCGTCGACCGGCGACACCTTGTCGACGCCGTCGGCCGCGCCCCACGGCAGGATCGCCGCAAGCCGGTCGACCGATGCGTGCGACAGCCAGCTCTTCGCGCTGGTGACGAGCCGCCCCGGCACTTGCGCGCCGAGCGTGCGCGCATACCGGCCGATCACGGCCGGCGGTGCGCCGGCCGCATTCGCGTTGGCCTTCGGATCAGCCTTCGCGCCGGCCTTCGAATCGGCCGCCCACGGCAACCGCAGCGCGTCCGGCGGCAGTTCACCCGCCGCCGGGTGATAACGCACCGACGGCAGCAGCGGCTGCGCGGCCACCGCGCCGGGGCCGACCAGCTGCTCGACGTCGAACACGCGGATCGCGTCGGAGCCGGCCTCGACGTATGCGACGACCGTGTTGCTCGTGCCGAGGTCGATGCCGACCGTATAGCGCTTCATCGCGCTCAGGCGGCGCCGCGCACGTCGAACTCGACCTTCCAGCGCTCGTTCGTGCCGCTCGGGATCGCCTCGAGTTCGAGCGTGCCGGCTTCGGTCACGCGCGCATGCAGCTTCACCGGCACGACTTCGCCGACCGTGCGCCCTTCGGCGGGCAGCGTGGCCTGGATTTCCTCGAGTTCCTGCAGCTCTTCAGGCGACCAGTAGTCGAGCAGCGTGCCGACCTGGTCCTGGCGACGCACCGACGACCCGAAGAAGCGGAACTGCACCGGCTCGCCGACGACGAGGCCGAACTCCTGCGGCGGCAACGCCGCATCCGAGCCTTCCTCCATCCCGAACGGCGCGACGCAGAGCGCCTGCACCGGCGGCTCCAGCCCCGGCACCGCGGGCATCGCCGACTCGATCGCGACGTAGTACGCACGCGCCGTGCCGCCGCGAATGCGCACGCCGCGGCCGCGCTTCACGTAGCCGTAATACGCCGCGCCGCGCGCGACCGCCAGATCGAGGTCCGCGCCTTCGAGCAGGCGCGCGGCCGGCGCGCCTTCGGCGGCGAGCCAGCTATTGAGCGTATCGAGCACGCGCTGCGTGAGCAGCGGCGACTTGAACACGCCGCCGTTGAACAGCACCGCGGTCGGATGCAGGAACGTCGCACCTTGCGGCAGCGTGCGCTGCACGCCTTCGAGCGCGTCGAGCGCCGCGACCTGGCGGCCGAGGAACGCCGCGAGGTGGCGCGTGATGCCCGCGTCCTGCGCATACGGCAGGCCGAGCTGCGTCAGGCCGACGCGCGCGCGGCTCACCGGGCGCGCGGCCGCGTCGACTTGCGGGAAGAAACCTTCGAGAATCGTCTGCGTGAGTTCCGCGCGCGTCAGTTCCGTGCGGATCGAGCCGCCGATCAGCTTCGAGCCGCGGCTCGGCACGACGAGCGGCACCGCGTCGGTCGTCGGGTCGGACAGCAGCGTTTCCTTCGCCGAGCGGCACGCGTAGGTCAGCGCGCGCAATTGCCACGGATCGGCTTGCGTGCCCTGCTGCGCGAGCTTGCGCGCGACCACGTGCGCGAGCGCGAGGTCCATGTTGTCGCCGCCGAGCAGGATGTGCTCGCCGACCGCCACGCGATGCAGTTCGAGATTGCCGTCGCGCTCGACCACCGCGATCAGCGACAGGTCGGTGGTGCCGCCGCCGACGTCCACGCACAGGATCAGGTCGCCGACCTGCACCTGCTTGCGCCAGCCGCCTTCGCTCTTCTGGATCCAGCTGTAGAGCGCGGCCTGCGGCTCCTCGAGCAACGTCATCCGCGAATAGCCGGCGGCGCGTGCGGCCTCGGCCGTCAGCTCGCGCGCGGCCGGATCGAACGACGCGGGAATCGTGACCGTCACATCCTGGTCGGCGAACGGCGCGTCGGGATGCGCGTGGTCCCACGCTTCGCGCAGGTGCGTCAGGTAGCGGATCGAGCTTTCCAGCGGCGACACGCGCGCCACTTCGGGCGGCGCATCGCTCGGCAGGATCGCCGCGCGGCGATCGACGCCCGGGTGGCACAGCCAGCTCTTCGCGCTCGACACGAGGCGAATCGGCGTGCCGGCGCCACGCGTGCGCGCCATCTCGCCGACCGCGAATGCGCGCGAGGCCGTCCACGGCAGCGTCAGGTCGCCCTGCGTCAGCTCGCTTTCATGCGGAAGATAGAGGAACGACGGCAGCAGGTCGCGCGACTCCAGCGCGCCGGGCGCGGTCAGCTGCGCGATCGGCAGCACCTGCTGCGTGATCGTTTCGCCGTCGCTCGCGGCGCTGTCGACGTACGACAGCGCGCAGTGGGTCGTACCGAGGTCGATACCGATCGAATAGCGCGGATCGTTCACAGTTCCACCTCCGCCGGTGCGACCACCGAGGCGTCGTGGCTGCCGGTCAGCTTCGGCAGGCGCACGTCGGCCACGCGCCAGCCGCGGTGGCTGACCGTGCCCGTGAACGGCGCGGCGCCGACCACGTTGCCCGTCACGCGCACGGCCGTCGCGTCGAAGCCGGCCGGCAGCGTCACGCGGCTGCCTTCGGCTTCGTCGCGCACCGGCACGATCGTGAAATGCTCGCGCAGCGCGGCGCGGCAGCCGTCGTGCACGAGGCGTGCGGCGGCGCCGATGTCGGCGTCCGCGTAGCCGGCGATGTCTTCCTCGACGAAGTCGATGAAGCGCGCATCGCGCTGCAGCAGGCCCAGCAGTTGCAGCGCGGCTTGCGGGCTCGCTTCGCGCAGCTCGGGGGCCGGCGCCTTCACGGGCGCGGGCGCCGGGGCCGCCGCGGGGGCCGGCGCAACCGGCGCCGGCGCGACCGGTGCCGGGGCGCCGTCGCGCACGCGCAGCACGCCGGCCGCGAACTCGCGGTTGCCGATCACGGAGAAGAACGTGCCGACGGCCAGCGACAGCCGGCCGAAGAAGGACAGGTTGGATTCGGGCATGGGGTCTGGACTCCTGTGGGCTCGCGACACGGCGAGCAGCTTGCCTGGGCGCCCGGCGGCGGCGTGCGAATGCGCACTGCCGCCGCCCGGCGCGTGATTCGGGCGCGCCCTCTCGGGTGCGGAAAACCCGTATTTTGCCCTGTGGCGGGCGAACCGGGCAGAAGTTGGGGGACAGAACACAACGGCGCGCGGGTTTTGCGCGGCGCCGGATTACATCGGACTGCCGGCTATCGGGTGTCGGCCGGGTGTCGGCCGCGATGTTGCGGCGCGTCAGCGCGGCTTGCGGCGGCGTACCGCCTTCACCCGAAAATCGCGCGAATTCGGGTGCGCGACGTGAAACGCATGCCCCCGCATGGGGACCGCGGCGGCGTAGCGCTACATGCTTCATGCAATGTGATGTTTAATGCCCGGCAACGCCAGCATTAAAGGACACGCAATGCTCGACCTCGACGACCTTCGACTCGTGCGCGCGATCGGCGCGTCGCGTTCATTGGCATCCGCCGCGCGCCTGCTCGACCTCACCCCGCCCGCGGTCACGATCCGCCTGCAGCGGATGGAGGCGCGGCTGGACGTCCGGCTCGCCGTGCGGCAGCCGAAAGGGATCGAGTTGACCGACGAAGGTCAGCGGCTTTATCAGGAAGCCGTGGAGATTCTCGAGCGCGTGGACGCGCTGCCGGGCAACATCGCGGGCGATCGCGGCGACGTGCAGGGCACGCTGCGCGTCGTCGCGCCGTTCGGCTTCGGACGCAAGTACGTCGCGCGGATCGTGCGCGACGTGCAACGCGCGCATCCGAAGCTCGAAATCTCGCTGCACCTGTCGGAGAGTCCGCTGACCAGCGCGTCGGGGGCCGACGTGGTCATCCATGTCGGCAGCCTGAAGTCGTCGTCGTGGATCGGCTATCCGCTCGCGCCCAACGAGCGCTTCCTGTGCGCGAGCCCCGGTTACGCGCGGCGCATCAAGCAACTGGACCATCCGTCCGACCTCGCGCGCTACGACTGCCTGTGCCTGCGCGAGAACGACGAGGACGTGCCGCGCTGGCGCTTCTCGCAAGCCGGCGACGGCAAGGGCGAATCCAGACGATCGGCGGTGATTCGCGTCACGGGCGCGCTGTCGTCGAACGACGGCACCGTCATTACCGACTGGGCACTGGCCGGGCTCGGCATCGTCGAGCGCTCCGAGTGGGACGTCGCGCCGCTGCTGGCGAACGGCAAGCTGGTCAGGCTGCTGCCCGACTGGCATTTGCCGCCCGCGCCCGTGACCGCGCTGCTGCCGTCACGCACGGGCCGCTCCGCGCGGCAGCGGGTTTTCCTCGAAGCCGCGACGCAATTCCTCGCTCCGCCGCCGTGGCGCGGCAAGGCATGAGCACGGTCCCGGGATTAAATGCTGCTTAAGGCTCGATTTGGCATGCGTTAAACACGCTGCGCGCCAAACGCCCTACTGTGTTCGCTGTCGGCAATCCACCGAGGCAACGCATCATGGGCATTCCCCTCCTTCTCAGCACCCCCGCCGCATTGATCGACGTCGGCCGCATGCGTAACAACATCGCGCGCATGCAGGCGCGTCTGGACGCGCTCGGCGTCAGGTTCCGGCCGCACGTGAAGACGACCAAGTGCCAGCACGTCGTCGACGCGCAGGTTGCGGCCGGCGCGCAAGGCATCACGGTATCGACGCTGAAGGAAGCCGAGCAGTTCTTCGCGGGCGGCGTGCGCGACATCGTCTACGCGGTCGGCATGATTCCCGCGAAGCTCGGCCAGGCGCTCGCGTTGCGCCGGCATGGCTGCGACCTGAAGATCGTCGCCGACAGCCTGCAGGCCGCGAATGCGATCGCAGCGTTCGGGCGCGAGCACGGCGAGCGCTTCGAAGTCTGGATCGAGGTCGATGTCGACGGCCATCGCTCGGGGATCGCCCCCGACGACCTGCTGATCGACGTCGGCCGCGCGCTGGTCGACGGCGGCATGACGCTCGGCGGCGTGCTCGCGCACGCCGGCTCCAGCTACGAATACGACACCCGCGACGCGCTGGTCGCGATCGCCGAACAGGAGCGCAGCCGGACCGTGCACGCCGCGGAGCGCCTCAGGGCCGCCGGGCTGCCCTGCCCGGTCGTCAGCATCGGTTCGACGCCGACCGCGCTGTCCGCGGAGCGTCTCGACGGCGTGACCGAAGTCCGCGCGGGCGTGTACGTGCTGTTCGACCTCGTGATGCACAACGTCGGCGTGTGCGCGCTGTCCGACATCGCGCTGTCGGTGCTGACCACCGTCATCGGGCACCAGGAAGAAAAAGGCTGGGCCATCGTCGACGCGGGCTGGATGGCGATGAGCCGCGATCGCGGCACGCAGCGGCAGGCGCGGGATTTCGGCTACGGGCAGGTGTGTAGCGAAGACGGTGACGTGCTCGGCGAGTACGTGATGAGCGCGGCCAATCAGGAGCACGGCATCGTGTCCCGCATCGGGACGCCGGACACGGATATCGCGAAGCGGTTTCCGATCGGGACCCGTTTGCGGATTCTGCCGAACCACGCGTGCGCGACCGGCGCGCAACATCCGGAATACCACGCGCTGGGCGACGACGGCATCGTGCAGAGCTGGCCGCGCTTCTATGGGTGGTAAGCAGAGGCGGCGCGGTGGCGTTCGCCGGTGCGGCGAACTGATACGCCGACGTCCGGCGACGCAACCGGCCGCCGCGCGCGACCGACTGACCGCCCTCCCGACATTGACTATTTGTCCAATTCTATACAAACTATAAAACCGCGTTTCACATTGCATCCGACAGGCTCCCCCACCATGCCGACACACGCCCACCTCCTTCTTCTCGACCGGGATGTCGTCGAACCGGCCCTTCAAGCCGAACACGTGATGGCGGCGGTCCGCGAAGCCTTCGTGCTGCACAGCCAACGCGCGGGGCGCGTGTTCCCGGTCGTGCGCGAGAAGCTGAATACCGGCGGCGTGTTCGGCATCAAGTCGGGCGACGTCGCGAGCCAGGATCTGCTCGGCTGCAAGGCGGCCGGATTCTGGCCCGGTAATCGCAGCCTGGGCGGCGAGCCGCACCAGGCGACGATCGCGCTGTTCGATCCGGCAACCGGCCGCCCGCTCTGCATCATGGATGGCAACGCGATCACCACCGCCCGGACCGGCGCGGCCGGCGGCCTGGGCCTGCAGGCGCTGGCCCGCCGCGACAGTACGCGCATCTGCGTGTTCGGCACCGGTGTGCAGGCGCGCGTCCAGCTCGACCATGCGCTCACGCTGCTGCCGCAACGGTGCACGGTGCAGTACGTGAACGCGCGCGGCGAAGCGGACGCGGTGTTCGAATCGGCATTCCGCGAACGCTGCGACATCCGCGTCGCACGCGACCGAAACGATGCGGTGGCCGGCGGCGACGTGGTCATCACGGCCACGCCGGGCGGCGGCCCGCTGTTCGATGCGGACGCGGTTCAGCCCGGCACCCACCTGACCTGCGTCGGCGCGGACACCGCGGGCAAGCGCGAGCTTCCCGAAGGCGTGCTGCAGCGCGCGCGCATTTTCGTGGACGATCACGAGCAGGCGCGCGGCATCGGCGAGTGCCAATGGGCGCCCGATCTGCCGCGCACCGAAATCGGCGACGTGCTCGCCGGGACCGTGCCGGTCGATCGCTCGCCGGGCGAGATCACCGTATTCGACATGACGGGGCTCGCGCTGCAGGACCTGACCGTGGCGCGCTTCCTGTATCGGCAGGCCGTCGAGCGCGGCACGGGACGCTCGATCCCGTGGCCGTGGTGAACGGCAACGGCGTGATATCTTCCATCGCCATGCGTCTATCCAAAGTTTCCGCCATCTCGTTCGATCTCGACGACACGCTATGGCCGTTCGGCCCTTCCGTCGCACGGGCCGAGGCGTCGCTGCATGCGTGGCTGATCGCGCACGCACCCGATACCGCGAGCGTGCTGCCGACGTCGCAGACGCTGGCCCAACTGCGCGATGAATACGAACGCTCGCGGCCGGATCTCGTCGGCGACTATCGCGCGTTGCGCATCGGATCGATCCGGCTGGCGTTGCAGCGCGCGAACGAAGACGTCTCACTGACCGACCGCGCCTACGACGTGTTCTATTCGGCGCGAAACCAGGTCGAGTTCTTCGACGATGCATTGCCGGCGCTCGCGTGGCTGAGCGCGCGGTTTCCGCTGATCGCGGTGACGAACGGCAATGCGGACCTTCAACTGACCGGCGGCGGCGAGTTCTTCCGTGAAACGCTCAGCGCGCGTGCGTTCGGGTTCGCGAAGCCCGAGCCGGAAATCTTCCATGCGGCCGCCGCGACGCTCGGCGTGCCGGCGGCGGAGCTGCTGCACGTCGGCGACGACTTTCACCTCGATATCGTCGGCGCGTTGAATGCGGGGCTTCAGGCAGCGTGGGTCGTGCGTCACGCAGGGGCGCAAGCGGAGCATGCTGCGCATCGTGCCCCGTCGCCGCATCTGACCGTTCGTGACTTGTCGGTGCTGTGTCGCGCGCTGGGTGCGCCTGACGCGGTGTCGTAACCGCAAGCCCGCAAGATCGCGCGGCCGCGGTCGATCACGCCCGTCGACATGACCGACCGCCGCTTCACGCCGCCTTGCGTGCGTCCGCGATCCGTTGCGGCGCCTTCGGCCGCGCATAAAGCCGCTCGAGGTACGCACGCAATTGCGGGAACGGTTCGATCAGGTGGCATTCGCTCGCCCAGTCGATCAGGTAGACCGTCACGCAATCGGCCACCGTCAGCGTGTCGCCGACGATGAATTCGCGCCCTTCGAGATGCCTGTCGAGGATCGCGGCCATCGTCGCGAAATCCTCGCGTGCCAGCTCGATATCGGCCGGCGAGCGCTTTTCCGGCGGATAGAGGAACGAATGGCGCGTAATCCGCCACAGCGGCTGTTCAAGCTCCGTCACCGCGAACATGACCCATCGATAGGCCTGCGCGCGCAAAGCGAGATCGACGGGCAGCAGCGCCTTCTCCGGGTACTTGTCCGCGAGATACAGCACGATCGCGGCCGACTCGGGAATCACGAGGTCGCCGTCCACCAGCACGGGCACCTTGCCGGCCGGATTGAGGCGCAGGAATTCGGGCCGCTTGTGCTCGCCTTTTAGCAGGTTGACCGACACGAACTCGAAATCCGCGTCCAGTTCCTTGAGCCCCCAGAGCGCGCGTTGCGTGCGCGTGCCGGCGAATCCGTAAAGCTTCATCGCAATGTCTCCATCGATAATGTCGGGAAAAATCGCCGCGCGCAGGCGACGGCCAATCGGCCGCTTCGAATGCTTCGAGTGCTTCGAGTGCTTCGAATGATGTGAATGCTTCGAACGCTTCGATCACTTCGGCCGCTTCGCCCGCGCATGCAGCGCCTGTCGCCGCTCACATGCCGGGTACCGGGAGCACCGGCATCACGTCGATCGCATCGCCCGGGAACAGCGTGAAATGCGGATGGCCCTCGAATAGCGCGGCGGCCGCGTCGTGCGATGCGGCACGCACGACCGTGAAGCCGCTCATCGCATTGGCGGTGTCCGTCACGCCGCCCTTGCCGATCGTCTTGGTCTTGCCGAGCGGCCCGCCGGGCTCGACGATCGCGTCGCGATGCCGCTCGACCCACGCATGCCACGCGGCGATCCCTTCGCGCTCCCGCGTGCGCCGCTCGTCCTCCGGCAACGCCATCCACGCCTTCATGCCCGGGCTATCCTTGCTGCCGAGGAATACCGCGAGATACAACTGCTGTTGAGCACTCATGCTTCCTCCGTCCGATGGCGGGCACGGCGGGCTGCCGCACCTCGCCCTTGACACAGTAGGTTGATATCAACACAATTGCAACATGGCACGCAAAGAAAAGCTCCCTTTCGAAACGACGCTGATGGTGCGCGATTGCTGCCTGTGCCTGCACATGCAGCGCGCGGCGCGCAATCTCGCGCGCATCTTCGACGATGTGCTGCGTCCGCTGGATCTCACCAACGGCCAGTTCTCGCTGCTGATGTCGCTGAACCGGCCGCAGCCGGCCGCGATGAAATCGGTCGCGTCATTGCTCGCGATGGATCGCACCACGCTGACCGCCGCGCTCAAGCCGCTCGAGCGGCGCGGGCTGCTCACGATCACGGTGGATCCGGACGACAAGCGCAGCCGCCTGCTCGAACTCACGCCGGCCGGTCATCAGTTGCTGGCCGAAGCGTTCCCGCTCTGGCAGCAGACCCATACCGAGATCGAACGGCCGTTCGCGCCGGAAGCAGTCGATGTGTTGCGCGGCCAGTTGCGCGCGCTGTCGGAGGATCCGGCTACGCGCGGCTGAAGCGGCGCGTCACGTCATTCACTTCCGGCCCTTCTTCGGCATCAGCAGTTGCGCGCATTCCTGCAGGAAGTGCACGGGCCCGTGCGCATGCAGTGCCTGCCCGCTGCTGAGCGCGCCGTCGAGGACGGTCGCGAGCCGCAGCGCGTAGGTTTCCGGCGGTTTCGTCGACAGCGAGCAGATGCCGAAAGCACGCTTCGGGCGTCGCGCCGCCATGCCGGCGGCGCACATCGCCCAGGCGGCGTCCTGTCCCGCTATCCGCCGGACGCGACCGACTCGGCAACGCCACGCCGCATAACTCGGGCCGGCTAGTGCGCGACCTCGCCGCGCCACTAGCCGATGCGCGATCGCGCGCATCGGCGTGCCGCAATCCGTCAGTCGGCCAGCGCCGGCGCCACGCCGACCCGCTTCGGCACGCCGGTCACGATCGTCGCGACCGCGACGGCCAGCACCGCGGCCGCGCCCAGGAATACGCCGCCCGCGCCGTTCGCGTCGAACACGACGCCGCCGGCCGCCGCGCCCGTCGCGATCGCGAGCTGGATCGCCGCGACGATCAGCCCGCCCGCGCTCTCGGCTTCGTCGGGCACGGTGCGCGTGACCCACGTCGACCACGCGACCGGCACGCCGCCGAACGCCATCCCCCACAACGCGACGAGCACCGCGTCGATCATCGGCGCGCGGCCGAGCGCGACGAGCGCGACGCCGAGCACGACCATCAGCGCGGGCATCCCGATCAGCATCGGCCGCAGCCGGTGCTCGAGCACGCGCCCGGCGAGCGACGTGCCGACGAAGTTCGCGATCCCGTAGCCGAGCAGGATCGCCGACAGCCCGTTCACGCCGACACCGGCCACCTGCTCGAGGAACGGCCGCAGGTACGTGAAGAACGCGAAATGCCCGGTGAACACGAGGATCGTCGCGAACATCCCGAGGCCGACGGTCGGCCGGCGCAGCACGTCGACGAGCGTGCGCAGCCGCGTGGTGCCGCTCGGCGGCATCGACGGCAGCGTCATGACCTGCGACACGAACGCGAGCGCGCCGAGCCCGGCCGCGATCAGGAACACGTTGCGCCAGCCGATCAGGTGCCCGAAATAACTGCCCATCGGCGCGGACGCGATCGTCGCGACCGCCACGCCGCTGAAGATGATCGACAGCGCACGCGGCACCATCGCGGTCGGCACGAGCCGCATCGCGGTGGCCGTCGCCATCGTCCAGAAGCCGCCGAGCGCGACGCCGAGCACGACGCGGCCGATCAGCAGCGTCGTCAGGCCGGGCGCGAACGCGACCGCGAGATTCGACGCGACGAGCAGCACCGAGAACGCGAGCAGCACGCGCCGGCGGTCGATCGTGCGCGTCAGCGCCGAGATCAGCAGGCTCGTGACGAGCGCGACCGTCGCGGTGGCCGTGACGGCCTGCCCGGCCACGCCTTCGGTCACGCCGAGGCTGTCGGCCATCGGCGTCAGCAGGCTCGCCGGCAGGAATTCGGCGGTGACGAGCCCGAACACGCCGAGCGTCATCGCGAACACCGCGCCCCAGGCCGGTTCGCGGGGGGCCGCCGTCGAGGCGGCCGAGGAGATTCCGGGATTCATGCGGGGTTCCGTGTCGGTTAGGGAAAGTACTGATGAGGGCGTATCGTAAGGAACAGCGGCAGGACGGTCTATGACATACAATCCGTTCTTGTTGATCGATCGTCCGAATCTCGCGATGTCCGAGCCCTTGCTTCCCCCCGTGCCCGACGTACACGACCTCGTCAGCGAGTTGCTGCTGGGGATGCGCCTGAGCGGCGTGCAGTACCGCCGGATCCAGGTGCCGCGGCCGTTCGGGCTGAGCTTCGGCCATGCGCCGGGCCGCGCGCAGTTCCATTTCGTCGGGCGCGGGCCCGTGCTGCTGCGCGACGCGGACGGCACGACGGTGCGGCTCGAGGCCGGCGACGCGATCCTGCTGCCGCACGGCCGCACGCATGCGCTGGTGTCCGATCCGGACGCGCCGTGCCGCGAGATCGGCGGCTTCGCGGCCGCGAAGATCTGCGACACGGTCGCGTCGGTGGGCGCGACGACGTGCGCCGCGACGGAGCCGGCCGCCGGCGATGCGCTGATCTTCAGCGCGTGCATGGAGCTCGATCTCGGCGGCATGCAGCCGCTCGTCGGGACGATGCCGGCATTCATGCACGTCGGCACGCTGCTCGCGCGCTACCCGGAAATCCGCCCGATGCTCGACGCGATGGAGCGCGAATCGTGCGCCGCGCGCGCGGGTTTCGCGGGCATCCTCGCGCGGCTCGCGGACGTGGTCGCCGCGTTCATCGTGCGCGGCTGGGTCGAGTGCGGATGCGGCGACGCGACGGGCTGGGTGCAGGCGTTGCGCGAGCCGAAGCTCGGCCGCGCGATCGTCGCGCTGCATCGCGATCCGGGGCGCAACTGGAGCGTCGCGGAACTGGCCGCCGAAGCGGGCGTGTCGCGCTCGGTATTCGCCGAGCGCTTTCTCGCGGCCACCGGGATGACGCCGGTGCGTTACCTGACCGAGTTGCGGATGCGGCTCGCCGCGCAGTGGATCGCCCGCGAGGGCGAGACGATCGAAGCGGTGGCGTACCGGCTCGGCTACGGGTCGCTCGCCGCGTTCAGCCGCGCGTTCAAGCGCGTGGTCGGCAGGCCGCCGGGCGCGGTGCGTGCCGAAGGCGACACGCACGCCGATGCGTGACGTGTAACGCGTCACGCGCAACGCACGGCGCAGCGAACGCCTGCCGGGTCGCCCCGGCATCGCACGATCGGCCGCCGCGCGTGACGATTCCGTTCAGCCGCTGCGCGCGTCGAGCGCGTCAATCAGCGCCGTCGCGCACTTCACGGCCAGCGCCGCACACTGTTGCGCATCCACCGGCGCGCCGTTCGTCACCGCACCCTGCACGATCCGGCCCAGCAATTCCTTCGACAGGTCGGCGATCTCGTGTTCCCGTTCCGTCATGTTCCTCTCCTGCGCGCCGGCCGGCTTCGGCCGCACGCGCGATTGCACCGGGCGCCGCGTGCGCCGCGCCCGACCTTCAACGTTGCCTGGCCCGCACGACGATCTGCGCCTGCGTGTCGCGTTCGATGCGTTCGAGCGACGCGCGCAGCGCGGTGAACTCGTCGGGCGTGCAGACCTGGCGGCCGAATTCGGCCTTCATCCTCCGCGTGACCTGCACGACGTGCGCAGCCGCATCGAATACGTAATGCGACGTGAACTCGACGAAACGGTCGTGCACGGCCGTATCGGCCGGCAGGTCGGTCACCGCGACGTCGGCCGGCAGCGCGACCTGGCCGGTCTCGTCGAACGTGCCGCCGATGCATGCCCACGGCTGCGTGCGCACGGGCTCGGCCAGCCAGCCCTCGACCTGCGTCGCGATGCCGCCCGTGAGACTCGACAGCGCGGGCACGGCGGTCGTGCCGTCCGGCCACACGAAGTGATCGAGCGTGCCGGCATACGTGACGTCGAACGGCCCGTCCGTCGCACGGCGATCGCTCGTCGCGATCTGCGCGCGGCCGCGCAGCCCGCTTTGCCGCAGGCGTTCGTTCGCGAGCTGCCGGATGCGGTCGGGCGCCGCCCGGCGAAACAGCGTGCGTTCGAGTTCCGCGGTCCAGCCGTCGTCCTCGACGCGCGCATGAAACCGCGCGGCGCCCGGTTGGGCGGCATCGATCTCCACGCGCGCGGCGCGGTGCTTCGGCTGCGTGGCCGGCGTGCGCGACAGCACGCCGGTGTCGACGAGCAGCGCCGGCCGGTCCATCACGATCGGCGGCAGGTAGCCGAACGCGATGCCGGCCGTCGTGGTGTCCGCGTAGACGCCGAGATCGGGCAGCCACGTGATCGCGTGATTGATCGCGCCGCCGCCGTAACCGGGCACCGACGGCAGCGTGTACACGGAGCCGAGATTGATCAGCACCGCTTCGCTGCGGATGCCGGCCGCCGCGAGCAACGCGCCGAACAGCGCGACGTGGTCCTTGCAGTCGCCGTAGCGGTTGCGCAGGATGTCGGTCACGCGGTGCGGCGCGGCGGCCGTCTCGCCGAGAAAAAGCGCGACGTAACGCACGTTCGCCTGCACCCAGTCGTACAGGACGCGCGCGCGATCGCGCGGATCGGCGGTGCCGGCGGTGAGCGCGCGCGCCAGTTGCACGACGGCCGGATCGTTTGCGCCCGGGTCGACGGCCGCGTTGCGGTAGCGCGCGGCGAACGCCGCGTAGTCGGGCAGCGTGGACACCACGAGCCGGTCGCCGTAGGTCGGATAGCCGACCGAGCCGTTCTCGATCCGGTCGTACGTGCCGTGCCGGTATTCGAATGCGTAGCGCGTGCGGCCGTCCGCGGTCACCGGCGGCAGCGCGACGTAACCGCGCGCGTCCGCATGCAGCGGCATGTCGGCCGGCACGTCGAAGATCAGCCGCTGGTTCTCCACCGGCTCACGCGACGGTTCGACGTAGTAGCCGAAGTAACCTGCGTTGACCGGCTTCGTGCGCGACTTGCGGAATGCGATGCGCGTGCTCGATCCGGCTTCGACGCCGGGAAACACGACGGTGCGCAGCAGCCCGTCCTGGAACGTCGGCGCGCCGGCCGAGCGCGGCTCCTGCACATCGCGGATGCCTTCCGGACCGACCGGATGCGCGACGCCGTCGCGATCGATCGTCTCGGCCGCGACCAGGTCGACCTTCTCGAGGTTCTTGTCGAACCACACGTAACGCTGCGCGATCGCATCGATCCCGTTCGCATCGTTCGCGCGCAGTGTCGAATCGTCGTCCTCGTCGAGCGAGCCGTCGTGCTGGATCACGAATACATGGACGTCGCTGACGAGCGTGACGGGCGCGGCGTCGCCCGCGTCGGCGAACGCGGGACGCACGAACGCCAGCGCGATCGCGGTCACGGCAACCGCGAGCGCTGCGGCGCGACCCGGCGGCCTGCCGGTCGATCGGAACGGAAAACGCACCACGTCGAAGCTCTCCGCGCGTTCGTGTTCAGGTCGGGACGCAACGGGCACGCATTGGCGCGCGCCGCGCCCCGTCGTTCAACCCAGTGTGGGTGACGTGCCCGCGAGCGTCAAGCCACGGGGCGGCGGCCCCCGCCGCCATGCAGCGGGCGCACGAGGAAGCGCGCATGCGTCACGCCGGCAGACTGTCGCACTTTCGCGCCCTGCTGGCTGCGCGATCGCCATTTATGTCATGTCGCGACATATTATTTGGGCGCGTAACGCGCGCGTGCGAGGTCGCCGAAACGCATGACGATCGGGTGAATTCGACACGCCGACATGGGGATGGAGACATCGTGCCGATCGACACGAATTCGAAACCGGTTATCTCGTGATCGCGTTCGCGCTGCCGGGCGTGATCCCGATCGGTGCGCTGCATCTCGAACGGTGGCATCCTGAACGTGTCGGCGCCGCGATCGGCGCGCGGCTCGGAATCGCGCTGATCGAAGCGATGCCGATGCTGACGCGAACGCGGCCTGGCCCTCGTTCTTGCCCCCCGTTTCTGCTGCGCCGTGTGCGCGTTCGCGGCCCGGGGTCGGAACGACCGGCACCGGCCCTACCTGCCGGAGGCGACATGGAAAACGCTATCGTCGCGATCATCCTGATGCTCGCGGTCCTCGTGTTCGCGGTGCTGTTCTTCGCGGAACGGCGCAGCCGCGACCGCACGCGCGACCGGCTGCTGCACCGCTCGTCGCAGCGCTCGGCACGCTCGCATACGCATCACCATTCGTAAGCGGAAAGCGCGCCGCGCACGTCGAGCCTCTTCAAGCGTACAGCCCCGGAATGGCGGCACATGTTTCTCGAGGACATCAACGGGCGCAGAAGGGCGCTCGCGGTCCGGCTGCTTGCGCGTCGAGCGTCGTTGCGTTCAATGGCAATCGCCGCCGCGCTTGCCGCGCCACGTCCACGCGAGCGTGTATGCGCCGGCCTGTGCATGCTGCCCGCGCAATTGCCCCTTGAGGTCGTAGCGCGTCGGCGTCACATCGCCCGTCACGGTCGCGTTGCCGCGGCCCTGTTCGTTCGCGCAGCGCGTGCGCCCGGTCCGGCGTGCGTTATTGCTGCACGAGTTCGACGCGGCGGTTCTGCGCGCGGCCTGCGTCGTCGCCGTTGGACGCAACCGGCGACAGCGACCCGACACCCTTCGCGACGAGCCGCGCCGGCGCGATCTTGTAGGTCGTCGCCAGTGCCTGCGCGACGGCCTCCGCACGCTTTTGCGACAGGTCGGCGTTGTGCGCGAACTGCCCTTGATTGTCGGTATGGCCGACGATGTACACCTTCAGCGTTTGGTTCGCCGTCAGCAGCTTCGCCATCTCGTCGAGCTGCGGCTTCGACTCGGGCTTCACCTGCGCCTTGTCGGTGTCGAAGTAGATGCCGTACAGCGCGATCTTGCCCGTCGCGGCGAGGCCCTTCTGCAGCGCACCGGAATCGAGCACCTTGACTTGCCCGGTCTGCATCGGCTTCACTTCGACGACTTCCTCGTAGACGAGCGTGCGCTTGTTCGATGCCGAATTGTCCATGATGTGCAGGAACACATACGCATCGCCGGACGCTCGCGGCAGCTTCGCGAGGATCGTGCGGTGCTTGTCGCCGAAGTTCGCGTCGCCGCCGCCCGCCTGCCGCAGCCGGCCGGAATTGATCACGACGCTCTGGAAGTCGTTGCCGCCGCTCTTTCCGCACTGCTCCGCCGTGCAGCGGAACAGAATCTGGAAGCCGCCCTTCTGCAGCGCGTCGAGATAGTTGCGCTCGACTTCCAGCGTCGACCGGCCGCCGTCGATCGCGTACGAGATCCGCGTGATCTTGCCTTCGAGATTCAGGCCCTTGGCGGTCCTCTCGTCGTCGATCGGCTGGTTCGGCAGGAACGCCTCGTCGAACGGCGTCTGCGAATATGCGGTGATGGTCGCGCCGGCGAAACGCGTGAGCAACGGATGATCTTTCGCACCCGGCTTGTCGCCGCCAGCGCTCGCCAGCGACGAAAGCGACAGCAGCGCGGCGGCGAACAGTGCGTTGCGGCCACGGCGCGCGACATGGAATACGGACGATGCTGCGTTCTTCATTGAGCCCCTCGGAAAGGATTTGTCGTTCTGTTGATGGCGTCGAAGCGCGCGCATCTTATCAAATCTTTCCGGGAAAACGGGCAATAGCTTTCGGATACTGAACGTTCTGACGCGCCACGTCATGTTGAATCGTTTCCAGGCGTGCGCGGGCGTCTCCCGCGTGCATCGCTACCCGACGTTCATCGGCAACAACACCATCTGCCGCCCCTCGACGTGCAGCCGCGCCTGCAGCTCGACGGGCGTCTGGTTGTGCAGCCACGCGGTCAGGAAATTCACGCGCCTGAAGATCAGCTTGCTCGCGAAGCACACCGCGTTCGGATAGGCATCGAGCGTCGACGACGCGAGGTTCATGAATTCGACGACCGGGTTCGTGCCGAACGCGATCCGGTAGTCGGCCGCGATGCCGTTGCGGCGGCAGTGCGCGACGTAATAGTCGAGCGCTTCGGTGATCGTGTGACGCAGCCGCTCGAGATGCTCGTGCCCGTCGTACGCCTTCGCATCGACCTCGCCCACCGCGAGAAAGATCACGTTGCGAAAGTGCCCGGGAAACAGCCGGTTCACCCACAGCAGCGCGTGCATGCTCGCGCCGCGATGCTTGCCGACCAGCAGCACCGCGGTCGGCTGCGACGGGTCGGGCTTGCCCGGCGCCATCGCCTCGTCGACTGCAGGCGGCGGCCCCGAGAACAGCGCGTCTTCCTTCGCGAGCTGCGCGCGCGTGTACGCGTAGTGGCGGTTGATCATGACGCACAGCGCGATCACCGCGCTCGTCACGAGCACCGTGAGCCAGCCGCCGGCCGTGAACTTCTCGATCAGCGTGATGACGAGCACCGTCGACGTCACGCTGAACCCGAGCGCCGACAGGAAGAAGTGCTTGAACCAGCCGCGCTCGCTGCGATGGCGCCACCAGTACGTGCACAGCCCCAGCAGCGACATGCTGAACGTGAGGAACACGTTGATGCTGTACAGCACGACGAGCACGTCGACGCTGCCGTGCGTCCACAGCAGGATCAGCAGGCCCGACAGGCCGACGACGATGATGCCGTTCTGCCGCACGAGGCGCGTCGACAGGTCGCGGAAATGGCGCGGCACCCACGAGTCCGACGCCATGTTCGACAGCACCGCCGGCCCGTCGAGAAAACCCGTCTGCGCGCCGACCAGCAGCAGCCCTGCCTCGAACGCGAGCACCGCCGCGAGCAGCGCGTGGCGCGCGAACGCGGAGCCGAGCCCGAGATGATCGATCACGCTGCCGAACACGACCGCGTTGAGCGTCTCGCCTTCGACGGGCCGTGCGTGCCACAGCATGTACAGCAGGATGATGCCGCCGGCCGTGAACGCGAGCGACGTCGACATGTACCACATCGTCGCCTTGCCGTTCGGCACGCGCGGATCCGCGAGCATGTTCACGTTGTTCGACACGGCCTCGAGGCCCGTATAGGTGCCGCCGCCGAGCGAGAACGCGCGCATCAGCAATGCGAGCATCACGAACACGCCGAGCGATTGCGACATCCCGTGCGCCTCGTGCACCGCGTCGGGCACGATCGTCGCCAGCGCGCTGCCGTGCACCGCGACGCCGTACACGATCAGCCCGAAATGCAGCACGACGAAGCCGATGAAGATCGGCAGCAGCACCATGATCGATTCGCGCATCCCGCGGAAGTTGAGCCCGGTCATCAGCAGGATCAGCACGATCTCGGTCGTGAGCTTGAACGCCTGCGCACTGACCGGCAGCAGGCTGAAGAACGCGTCGACACCGCTCGCGAGCGACGTCGCGACGGTCAGCACGTAGTCGACCAGCAGCGCCGCGCCCGACACGAGCCCCGGCTTCGACCCGAGCAGCGAGGTCGCGACGCGATAGCCGCCGCCGCCAGTCGGGAACAGCTCGATCACCTGGTTGTAGCCGAGCGCGATGATGAACACGGTCGCCGCGGTGGCGCAGGCGAGGAACAGCGCAAGCGGCGTGTGGTGCGCGAGCGCGAGGAACGCTTCCTCCGGGCCGTAGCACGACGACGACAGGCCGTCCGCGCCGAGTCCGACCCAGGCCAGCAACGGCGTCACCGCGATCGCATGGCGCGTGCGCGGATCGAGCGGGTCCAGCGGCTTCCCGACGAGCAGCTGCCACATCTTCTGGAATGCGGTCACGGTCCCCTCCCGGGACGCCGGGCGCGGCGGCGTCATCTTCTAAAGCTAGCCGACGCCCGGCCGCTGCACCAGTCCGCACAATCCATGAGACGCGGTCGGCGGCACGGCGTCGCTTTCACCGCGTAAGCGGCCGGCACGCCGCGCGTCGGCCGAAGCGGCGTGCCCGTACCGCCCGCCGCCCGCCGGCCGATCGCGCGGATCGCGCGGATCGCGCGGATCGCGCGGATCGCGCACGGCATCGTCATCGCGGCCGCCCTCACCGCCCTCACCGCCTTCGCTGCCTTCGCTGCCTTCACCGCCCCTGACGACCACCGGCCCGATCCCGCCCACCTCTCATCACGGTTCTCCCGCCGGGCGATCACATCGACCACATCGTTCGCATCACCCGCATGACCCGCACGGTTCGCGCCGGACGCGATACCCGCCCGCGCCCCCGTCATGCGTTGTTCCCCGCAATTCGACATTTGTGCGCGCGCAACAATGGCGGTGCCTCGCGGCCGGCGCCGTGCGGGGGCAGGTTTCCACGTCGCCGGCCGCGTCGGTCTCTGAAAAACCACATCTCTCGAGGACATACCATGCAACTCCAATCCCATCCGGCGTGCCGTCCGTTTTACGAAGCAGGCGAACTCACGCAACTGACCGCGTTCTACGAAGAAGGCCGCAACGTCATGTGGATGATGCTGCGATCGGAGCCGCGGCCGTGCTTCAACCAGCAACTCGTCACCGACATCATCCATCTCGCGCGCGTCGCACGCGACTCGGGCCTGCCGTTCGACTTCTGGGTGACGGGCTCGCTCGTCCCCGAGCTGTTCAACGTCGGCGGCGACCTGAGCTTCTTCGTCGACGCGATCCGCAGCGGCCGCCGCGACCAGCTGATGGCCTACGCGCGCTCGTGCATCGACGGCGTATACAAGATCTACACGGGCTTCGGCACCGGGGCGATCTCGATCGCGATGGTCGAGGGCAGCGCGCTGGGCGGCGGCTTCGAGGCCGCCCTCGCGCACCACTACATGCTCGCGCAGAAGGGCGTGAAGCTCGGCTTCCCCGAGATCGCGTTCAACCTGTTCCCGGGCATGGGCGGCTATTCGCTGGTCGCGCGCAAGGCGGACCGCGGGCTCGCGGAAGCGCTGATCTCGTCCGGCGAGGCGCATGCTGCCGAGTGGTACGAGGATCGCGGGCTGATCGACCAGACGTTCGACGCGGGCGACGCATATCTCGCGACACGCACCTTCATCGACGTGATGAAGCCGAAGCTGAACGGCATCCGCGCGATGCTGCGCGCCCGCGAACGCGTGTTCCATCTCACGCGTTCCGAGCTGATGGACATCACCGAGGAATGGGTGCACGCAGCGTTCACGATCGAGCCGAAGGATCTCGCGTACATGGAACGCCTGGTGATGCTGCAGAACCGGCGCGTGTCGAAGCTGCGCACGGTGTGACGTGAGCGGCGCGCCGCCGCGCAAGCAGCGGCGCCCGTCATGCGGGGAGGCTCAGGCGATCAGCCTGAGCTTTCTGGTTTCCGCGAGCCAGGCCTCGAAGGCCTGGGCCGGCATCGGCCGCGCGAAGTAGAAACCCTGCGCGTGGTCGACGTTGATCTGCTTCAGGAATTCGGCTTCCGCGTGCGTCTCGACGCCCTCGGCGACCACCGAGAAACCCAGCGCCCGCGCGAGCGACACGACCGAGCGCACCAGCGCCTGCGAGCGCGGGTTGCGGTCGATGCCCGTGATGAAGCTGCGATCGAGCTTGATCGAATCGAGCGGCAGCCGCGACAGTTGCGACAGCGACGAATAGCCGGTGCCGAAATCGTCGAGGTGAACCTCCGCGCCGAGCTGGCGGAACTGCTTCATCAGCTCGTGCGCCGCTTCTTCGTCCTCGATGAAGCTGCTTTCGGTGAGCTCGATGTCGACGAGGCTCGGCTTCAACCCGGCGCTGTCGAGGATCGACGCGAACTGATCGACGATGTTCATGTCCTGCAACTGCCGCGCGGACACGTTCACCGCGATCCGCACGTCGAGCCCCTTCGCCTTCCACGCGGCGGCCTGCGCGGCCGCGGTGCGCATCACCCAGCGCCCGAGCGGCGCGATCAGCCCCGATTCCTCGGCGAAGCGGATGAACTCGATCGGCGCGACGAGCCCGCGATCCGGCGACTGCCAGCGGATCAGCGCCTCGACGGCGTGCACGTCGCCGGTCGCGATGTCGACGACCGGCTGGTAGTGCAGCACGAACTGCTCTTCCTCGAGCGCCTTGCGCAGGTTCGTGTCGAGCCACATGTACTTCGCGACCTTCTGGTTCATCTCCAGCGAGAACACGCGGTACGTATGCTTGCCCTCTTCCTTCGCGACGTACATCGCGGTGTCGGCGCTGCGGATCAGCGTTTCGAGCGAATCGCCGTGCTGCGGATACATCGCGATGCCGATCGAGCAGCTCGTGTAGACCTCCACCAGCCCGAGGTGGATCGGCGTACGCAGCCGCTCGAGGATGATCTGCGCGGTCGCCTCGAGCAGCGGCCGCGTGCCGTGCTCGAACAGCACCAGGAATTCGTCGCCGCCGAGCCGCGCGAGCGTCGCGCCGGACGGCAGGCAGCCGCCGATGACCGCGGACACGTCCTGCAGCAGGCGGTCGCCGGTGATGTGCCCGTAGTGGTCGTTGACGCGCTTGAAGTTGTCGAGATCGAGGAACAGGATGCCGACCTGGCCGCGCACGTCGGTGCGGTCCGCGGCCAGCGCGACGCGGATGCGCTCGCTGATTGCATGACGGTTCGGCAAGCCGGTCAGCACGTCGGAATTCGCGAGTTCGCTGAGCCGCTGCTGCGCGTTGCGCTCCTCGGTGACGTCGACGCCCGAGCAGATCAGGAACTGCTCGTCGGCGCCGCTGCCGCTCTGCACGAACTTGTTGCGGAACTGGAACAGGCGCGGGCCGTTGACCGTGTTGATGTAGCGCTCGACCTCGAACGCCCGGTTGCTCGCGAAAAAGCCGGTGATGTTGCTGCGCGACTGCGCACCCTGGTCGGGGCTCATGAACAGCTCGAACGCGCTGCGGCCGATCACGTCGACCTCGCGCTTGCCGGTCACTTCCTCGCACAGGCGGTTGAAGCGCTGCACCATGCCGTTGCGGTCGAGGATCACGACGAGCGAATTCACCTCGGACACGACCTGCTCGGCGAACGCGAGCCCGTGCGCGAGGTCGCCCGCGACGGACGCGGTATCGGAATAGGCGGAGGCCGTGCCGGCCCAATTGGCGGTGTCGACCTTCCTGCCGACCAGATGGAGGCTGACCGGATCGCCGAACAGCGCGAGTTCGAGCACGAGGTGCGACGTGACGCCGGTGAGCGCGCGGATTCGCGCGGCCTGCTCGCCGGTCAGCGCCACCGCGACATTGGTCAGGCCGCGAACGGCGGCCAGCTCGAGTGCATTGCTGTCGCTGCCGAGCCGCCAGCACGGGCTATGCGTACCGAGATGCGCTTCGAGCACGGCGCGATCGTTTTCGTCATCCATGGACACGCCCCGATCCAGAAAAAACGCACAGTGTAGACGGAGGCGAGCCGGCCGCCCCCGATCCCCGGGCGCGCAGTGCGCGTACCTGGTGGGGCAGTCGTGATGACCGTGCCAGTGGCCCTCGTTCCGTACTTGTTTCCAACCAATGCGAACCGGCGTTCGCGCATCTCGCGCGCAGGTTTTCCAAACGAATGATGGAACCCATCTTATCAAATGACGAAGAAGATTGGCACTCACATTTGGAACGGGGTGTCAAGGAATCGGAACTCGGTTGGCATGACGGATTTTTCGTGATCGGCGGGAGGCACGAAGCCGGTCGCGAACGCGTCGAACCCGGCCGGTGGAATCGCCGGAGCGCCCCGCCGGACGGCGGTTTGCGGGAAATCGAGGCATCCCGGCAGCGATGTGTCGGCACGGCGCTGCGGCGGGGTCGGATCGCGTTGCGCCGCGCGCGGAATCGGGGATTCGCGTTGCCCGTTCGTGCGTGAATGCGCGCCCTTATTCCCAGCGCCGTTGCAACATCGCGTCGATCGGCGCGAGCGAATAGATCGCCGGACCGCGCGGCCGATGCAGCGGCATGAATGGAACCGGTGCGATCGCCGCCCGGAACGCGCGAAAGCGGTACGGCGGGCGCCCCGCCGCACCGCTTTCCGCGTGCGTCACACCCCGTCGCTCAGCCCGCCGCGCCGTACCCCCCGCCGCCCGGCGTTTCGACGACGAACACGTCGCCCGGCGCCATCTGCGCGCGGCCGATATGCTCGAGCGTCTCGACCGTGCCGTCCGCCCGCTCGATCGTGTTGCGACCGAGCGCGCCGGCCTCGCCGCCCGCCGCGCCGAAGGGCGCGTGGATCCGGTTGTTCGACAGGATCGACGCGGTCATCGGCTCGAGGAAGCGGATCCGCCGCACCGCGCCGTCGCCGCCGCGCCAGCGCCCGGCGCCGCCGGAACCCGCGCGCAGTCGATGCGAGTCGAGCCGCACCGGATAGCGCCATTCGAGCACCTCCGGGTCGGTCAGCCGCGAGTTCGTCATGTGCGTCTGCACCGCGCCGACGCCCGCGAAGCCGTCGCCCGCGCCGCTGCCGCCGGCGATGGTCTCGTAGTACTGGTAGCGATCATTGCCGAACGTGAAGTTGTTCATCGTCCCCTGGCTCGATGCGACGCAGCCGAGCGCGCCGTACAGCGCGTTGGTGATCGCCGACGACGTCTCGACGTTGCCCGATACCACGGCCGCCGGATACTCGGGGTTCAGCATCGAGCGCGCCGGCACGATCACCGTCAGCGGCTTCAGGCAGCCGGCGTTCAGCGGGATGTCGTCGCCGACCAGCGTGCGGAACACGTACAGCACCGCGGCCATGCAGACGGCCTTCGGCGCGTTGAAGTTGTTGTCGAGCTGCGCGGACGTGCCGGTGAAGTCGATCTCCGCGCGCCGCGCCGCGCGGTCCACGCGGATCGCGACGCGAATCTCGGCGCCGTTGTCGAGCGGATAACGATACGCGCCGTCCTGCAGCGCGCCGATCACGCGCCGCACCGCTTCTTCCGCGTTGTCCTGCACGTGCCCCATGAACGCGAGCACGACGTCGCGGCCGAACTGCCCGACCATCCGCCGCAGCTCATCGACGCCCTTCTGGTTCGCCGCGACCTGCGCGCGCAGGTCCGCCATGTTCTGCTCGACGTTGCGCGCCGGATAGCGGCCCGACGCGAGCAGCGCGCGCGTGTCGGCATCGCGCAGCACGCCCGCCGACACGAGCTGCCAGTTGTCGATCAGCACGCCTTCTTCGTCGATGTGCGTCGAATCGGGCGGCATCGAGCCCGGCGTCGTGCCGCCGATGTCCGCATGGTGGCCGCGCGAGCCGACGTAGAACAGCGGCGTGTCCGAGCCGTCCGCGAACACCGGCGTGATGACGGTGACGTCCGGCAGGTGCGTGCCGCCGTGATACGGGTCGTTCAGCATGAACACGTCGCCGTCGCGCATGCGGCCGCGGTTGCGCTCGATCACCGTGCGGATGCTCTCGCCCATCGAGCCGAGATGCACCGGCATGTGCGGCGCGTTCGCGATCAGGTTGCCGTCGCCGTCGAAGATCGCGCACGAGAAGTCGAGCCGCTCCTTGATGTTCACCGAATACGCGGTGTTCTGCAGCCGCAGCCCCATCTGCTCGGCGATCGACATGAACAGGTTGTTGAAGATCTCGAGCCGCACCGGATCGGCATCGGTGCCGAGCGAGCGGCGCGTCGGCAGCGGCGTCGTGCGCGTCAGCACGAGGTTGCCTTGCGCGGTCATCTGCGCGCGCCAGCCGGGTTCGACGACGGTCGTGCCGTTCTTCTCCGCGACGATCGCCGGGCCGTCGATCGCGTCGCCGGCCAGCAGCGCGTCGCGCACGTACAGCGCCGCATCGTGCCATTGGCCGCCGGAATGGAAACGCACGGCGCTGTGCGCGCGTGGCGCCGCGCCCGTGTCGCGCGGCACGAGCGGCGCGATCTCGACCGGCGCATCCGAGCGGCCGATCGCCTCGACCGATGCCAGCTCGGCGACCAGCGGCGTGCCGGGCATCAGGAACGCATAGCGCTGCCGGTACGCGGCCTCGAACGCCTGCTGCATCGCGGCGACGCTGCCGGCCGGCACGTCGAGCGCGGAATCGGTGCCCTGGTAGCGCAGGTGCACGCGCCGCTCGGTCGCGATGCGCTCCGGCGCCACGCCCTGTTCGAGCAGCGCGCCGACCGCGTCGTCGGCCAGCCGGTCGAGCGCCGCGTTCAGCGCCGGCAACGATTCATCGGACAACACGGCTTCCACCGCGCGCTCGCGCATCGCGGTCTGGTCGGCGAGCCCCATCCCGTAAGCGGACAGCACGCCCGCGAGCGGATGCGCGAACACCTGCGTCATCCCGAGCGCGTCGGCCACGCCGCAGGCGTGCTGGCCGCCCGCGCCGCCGAACGTCGTCAGCACGTAGCGCGACACGTCGTGGCCGCGCTGCACCGAGATCTTCTTGATCGCGTTCGCCATGCTGCCGATCGCGATTTCCAGGAACCCTTCGGCCAGCGCCTCGGGCGTGTCGCGCCGCCCGGTCGCCGCGTGAATCTCGTCGGCGAGCGCCGCGAATTTCGCGGCCACGCCGTCGCGGTCGAGCGGCTGATCCGCATGCGGGCCGAACACGCGCGGGAAGTGATCGGGCTGGATCTTGCCGAGCATCACGTTGCAGTCGGTCACCGTCAGCGGGCCGCCGCGCCGGTAGGCGGCCGGCCCCGGGTTCGCGCCGGCCGATTCGGGCCCGACGCGCAGCCGCGCGCCGTCGAAGCCGAGCACCGAACCGCCGCCGGCCGCGACCGTGTGGATGCTCATCATCGGCGCGCGCATCCGCACGCCGGCCACCTGCGTCTCGAACACGCGCTCGAATTCGCCGTTGTAGTGCGACACGTCGGTCGACGTGCCGCCCATGTCGAAGCCGATCACGCGCTCGAAGCCGGCCGCGCGCGCGGCGCGCACCATCCCGACGATGCCGCCGGCCGGGCCGGACAGGATCGCGTCCTTGCCCTGGAACGCGTCGGCGCGTGTCAGGCCGCCGCTGCTCTGCATGAACTGCAGGTTCACGCCGGGCATCTCGTGCGCGACCTGCTCGACGTAGCGGCGCAGGATCGGCGACAGGTAGGCGTCGACCACGGTCGTATCGCCGCGCGACACCATCTTCATCAGCGGCGACACCTCGTGCGACACCGACACCTGCGTGAAGCCGATCCGGCGCGCGAGATCCGCCAGCGCGCGCTCGTGCGCGGTGTAGCGATAGCCGTGGATCAGCACGATGGCCAGCGCCTGCACGCCCGATTCGAACACGCGGCGCAACGCCGCTTCCGCGCGTTGCACGTCGAGCGGCACGACGACGTCGCCGTGCGCGCCGATCCGCTCGTCGACCTCGACGACCGTCTCGTACAGCGCATCGGGCAGCACGATGTCGAGATCGAACAGGCGCGGCCGGTTCTGGTACGCGATGCGCAGCACGTCGCGAAAGCCGCGCGTCGTCGCGAGCGCGGTGCGTTCGCCCTTGCGTTCGAGCAGCGCGTTGGTCGCGACCGTCGTGCCCATCTTCACCATGTCGACGCGCTCGGGCGTGATCGGCTCGCCGTCGGCGAGGCCGAGCAGGTGGCGGATGCCGGCCACGGCCGCATCGCGATACTGCTCGGGATTCTCCGACAGCAGCTTGTGCGTGACGAGCGAGCCGTCGGGCCGGCGCGCGACGATGTCGGTGAAGGTGCCGCCGCGGTCGATCCAGAATTGCCAGCGCGCGGCGTCGGAGGAAGCGGGGAAAGTGTGTCGGTCAGTCATGGCGATGAACTCGATGCGTCGTTGAACGAAGGACGAGCGCCGCCGCACGGCGCGCGTCGCGCGCCGCGTGAGCGCTTCGATGAAAAGGGAGCAGTCGAAAGGCGGCGGGCGGGCGCCCGCCCATGCGGCGTTATGCGGCGTCGAGTTCGCGGCCGCGCGTCTCGGGCAGCGTCAGCGCGGCGACGATCAACACGCCGTAGGCGGCGACCGCGAAGATCCCGATGCTCGCGCCGAGCCCGTAGTGCTTCGACAGCGCGCCGATCAGGAACGGGAACAGGGCGCCGATCGCGCGGCCCACGTTGTAGCAGAAGCCCTGGCCCGAGCCGCGCACCCGCGTCGGGAACAGCTCGGTGAGGAACGCCCCCATCCCGGAGAAGATGCCCGATGCGAAGAAGCCGAGCGGGAAGCCGAGCCACAGCATCGACGCGTTCGTGAGGTGCAGCACCGGCGACGTGTAGGCGAACGCGATCACCATCGAGCCGAGCGCGAACAGGATGAAGTTCGGCTTGCGGCCGAGCCGGTCGGTCAGGTACGCGCTCGTCAGGTAGCCGACCCACGAGCCGAAGATGATCATCGCGAGATAGCCGCCGGTGCCCATCACGGTCAGGTGCCGCTCGGTCTTCAGGAAGGTCGGCAGCCAGGTCGTGATCGCGTAGTAGCCGCCCTGCGCGCCGGTGGTCAGCAGCGCCGCGCGCAGCGTCGTCGACAGCAGTTTCGGCGCGAAGATTTCGGTGAGGCGCGGCGCGTCGGCCACCTTCGCCTGCGTGGCCTTCTCCTTCTCGTAGACGTCCGGCTCCTTCACGTAGCGGCGGATCACGACCACCAGCAGCGCCGGCGCGAGGCCGACGAGGAACAGCGCGCGCCAGGCCTGTTCGGCCGGCAGCACCGAGAACAGCAGCGCATACAGCAGCGCCGACAGCCCCCAGCCGATCGCCCAGCCCGACTGCACGAGGCCGACCGCCTTGCCGCGATCGCGGGCGCGGATCACTTCGCCGATCAGCACCGCGCCGGCCGTCCATTCGCCGCCGAAGCCGAAGCCCATCAGCGCGCGCGCCGCGAGCAGCTGGTGATAGTTCTGCGCGAGCCCGCACAGCGCGGTGAACACGGCGAACCACAGCACCGTCAGCTGCAGCGTGCGCACGCGGCCGATCCGGTCGGACAGGATGCCCGCGATCCAGCCGCCGAGCGCCGACGCGAGCAGCGTCATCGTGCCGATGAAGCCGGCGTCCGCGAGCGAGATGCCCCAGGTCGCGACGAGCGTCGGGATCACGAACGACAGCATCTGCGTATCCATCCCGTCGAGCATGTAGCCGACCTTGCAGCTCCAGAACGCGCGGCGTTCGCGCGGCTGCGCGTCCGCATACCATCCGAACAGGCCGTTGCGTGCGGGGCCCGCGGGGTCGGCGGCGGGCGCCGCGAGGGTCTTGCTTTCCATGGTGAAGCTCCTGTCGAAATATGCGGTCGAAACCTTGCGTGTGGTGCGTGTGGTGCGTGTGGTGCGTGTGGTGCGTGTCGTGCGTGCATCGCACTCGTCGGGCCACGGGTGCGCGCCGCCCTCCGGGCGGGCGGATCGTCTGTGGTCGCGGCATGCCGCCGCGTCGGGGCCGGACCGGCGCCCGTGCGGGCCGCCGGCGTCGGTCGGGTCAGAACACGGCCAGCGACGCGTTCGTGATGTCGGTCATCAGCATGTAGCCGGGCGTATGCGCGATCGCGAGCGGCAGCTTCGCGTCCATCAGCGCGGTTTGCGGCGTCACGCCGCACGCCCAGAACACCGGCAGTTCGCCGTCGCGCACCGTCACCGCGTCGCCGAAATCGGGCGCGCCGAGATCGGCGATGCCCAGTTCCTGCGGATGGCCGATATGGACCGGCGCGCCGTGCACGCCCGGGAACCGGCTCGTGATCTGCACCGCGCGGATCGCGTCGGCGCCGCGCAGCGGCCGCATCGACACGACCAGCTGGCCGCCGAAGATTCCCGCGCGCCGGTTCGGAATCGTCGTACGGTACATCGGCACGTTGCGACCCTCCTCGATGTGGCGCAGCCCGATCCCTTCGCGCGCCAGCATGTCCTCGAACGAGAACGAGCAGCCGATCGCGAACACGACGAAATCGTCGCGCCACAGCGCTTCGAGCGATTCGACCCGCTCCGTCAGGCGCCCGTCGCGGTAGACGTTGTAGCTCGGCACGTCGGTGCGGATGTCGAGATCCTCGCCGAGCACGTCGAGCCGGAACGCGCCGGGTTCGCCCACGCCCAGCAGCGGGCACGCTTTCGGGTTCGCCTGGCAGAAGCGCAGGAAATCGTGCGCGTACGCGTTCGGCAGGATCGCGAGATTGGCTTGCGCGAACGGGCCGCACTGGCCGGCCGTCGGGCTGCGGAACGTGCCGTTGCGCACGGACTGGCGGAATTCGGTAGGCGTCATGATGGTCGCGGGCAGATCGATATGTCGTCGGAATGACGGTTGCGTCAGCGGATACGGCGAAGAATAGAAAAGAAAAAAATTTGTCGCCAACGAGTTTTTTTGCGTCGCGTGTATAGAATTTCTTTACACGAAGCCGGGTTTTCCCCAGTCCCGTTCATTTTTTCAGCGGGGCAAGCTGCGCGCCCAACGCCTTGCCGACCGCCATGAACACGCGTTTCCTCGAAACCTTCGTCACGCTCGCGAAGCTGCGCAACTTCCGCACGACGGCCGCCGCGCTGCATGCGACGCCGGCCGCGATCTCGCAGCGCCTGAAGGCGCTCGAGGACGAATTGCAGACCGTGCTCGTCGATCGCGACAGCCGCGAATTCCGGCTCACGCCGAACGGCGAGTACCTGCTCGGCTATGCGAAGGCCGTCGTCGAGGCGACGCACGAGCTGCAGGCCGCCGCGGCCGGCGAAAGCGCGCTGCGCGGCAAGTTGCGGCTCGGCGTGATCGAGACGGTCGTGCACAGCTGGCTGCCGCATTACCTGCGCCGCCTCGCCGCCGACTATCCGCAACTGGAGATCGACCTGACCGTCGACGTCAGCGTCGTGCTGCAGCGCCGGCTGATGGCCGGCGAACTGGACCTGATCATTCGCGTGGAGGGAAGCGACGAGGCGTCGGTCGTCTGTGACGCGCTCGCGAACTATCCGGTGCGCTGGATCGCGCGCGCGGGGCTGCTGCCGACTGCGCGCACCGGCCTCGCGCGGCAGGTGCTGCGCCAGCCGATCCTGACCTACGGGCGCGGTACCGCGCCGCACCGCGCGCTCGAGGACATCGTGCGCACGCTCGCGCACGCGCATGGCGTGCCGCTGTCGGAGACGCGCATCACCGGCTCGCCGTCGATCTCGGTGATCGTGCAGCTCGTGCGCGACGGCTTCGGCGTCGCCGCGATTCCGGTGCTGTTCGTGGATGCGCTGATCGCGAGCGGCGAGGTCGTCGAGCTGCCGCTGCAGCCCTCGCCGCCGTCGATCGTCGTGTCGATGTCACGGCGGGCGGACGCGCCGAAGTTCGTGCATGGCGCGTCGATCGCGGCACGCGCCGCGTGTCACGAGTATTGCGAGAAGAGCAACCGGCTGCTGGTCGAGGCGCTTTGATGTCGTGTGGCGATGCCGGGCGGATCACGCACGGCGCCTGAATCGCCCGTTCGGCGATCGGCTTACGCCGGCTGCCGCGCATGCGGCTGCGCGAGCTTGCCGTCGCCGTACTCGCGCAGCACCTGCGAGATCACCACGCGATAGCCGTCCAGCCAGCGCGCCTGCTTCGCCTTCGCTTCCAGATGCGCGGGATGCTGCATCAACTGCCGCAGCGCCGCCTCCGATTCCCAGTAGTAGACGTTCTGGATCAGCCTCGCCTCGGCGTTCTCCCACGTCTCCTCGCCGAGGTAGCCGGGCGTCGCGCGCGCCATGTCGGCGATCTGCCGGTCGAGGCGGTGGAATTCGTCGTCGTATTGCCCTGCGCGGAAAATGAAGGTCGATGCGTACATGCGCGCCCCATCGGAGACGGTTGAAAGAGCGCCAAGTGTAAGGCACGCGCGGCGTGCCGCCGGTGTCACGCGGTGAGCGCGATGGAAGCGTGCCGATCGTCGAGCCACGCATCGATGCGCGGGGCGTCGGTGCGCGTGCCCGCCGTGGCGGCCGGCATGGCGGCGAGTGCGTGCCCAGCACGTTCGAGTGCCTGCGCAAAGCCGCGCAATTCGGCCGTCGCCGGCCGGTCGTCGAGACGACGGCGTGCGAGTGCCGCCTCGATACGTGCGTCGATCAACGCGCGCTGCGCGTCGATGAAGTCGATGCACAACGCGCGGCAATGTGCGGACACCGATGCGACCGCCAGCAGCACCGGCACGATCGACATCGTCAGGTAACCGCCGGGCGCAAGCCGCGCCAACGCCGCGCGCACCTGCGGTCCGCCGTCGATCAGCGATGCGAACACCGCGTCGCGCCATACCGCACGCTCGAACGCGAGCGCATCGCGAAACGTGTCGAGCGCCGCGCGGTCCGCGACCTGCCCTGCCGTCACGAGCGGCAGCGCCGACGCCATATCGACGGAAGCCGTGCCGCCGTCCGCGCCGACGATGCAATTCGCACCGAGCCACGCCGTCTCGTCGCGCCGCCCGGCGAGCACGCGGGATTGCAGGCGGTCCGGCAGCATCGGATCGAGCGGCACGGCGCCGCAGATCGAAGGCTTGTCCGCATGCACGCTGCAGCGGCCGTCGTCGGCCAATGCTGGACAGCGCCCGAGCGACGGATAGTCGTAGCCCTGGAGCGTCAGCGCAATCCATTCGTCGTTCGCGCCGCGTGCGCGGTGGAACAACGCGTTCGCGAGCGCATCGCAGGCGGCAATGTCGTCCGCGTCGAGCGCATGCTCGCGTCCGCCCGCGCGCGTTCGTTCACCGATGCGCCGCTTCGGCACACGGTGGATCGTCAGCGCGCCGACGAAGCGGTGCCGATGCCGGAACAGTTCGCGCAACGACAGCGTCGGCGCGCTGTTGCAGCAGCGGCCGCACGCATTGCACGCAAGGCGGTAGTCGTCTACCACGGCCGCCGCACCGAGTCCCGATAGCGCGTCAGGATGAAATGCGCGACGTCGTCCGAGTGATACGCGGCGACGAGCTGCGCGACCCACGGCTTCGTGCGGTCGGCGTCGCGCACGGTCAGCACGTTCGCATACGGCGAGCGCGCATCCTCGAGATTGATGCTGTCGCGCGCCGGCTGCAGCCCCGCGCGCGCGGCGTCCTCGTAGTCGATCGCGACGAACGCGGCCGAGTCGAGCGCCGCATGCAGCCGGTCGCGGCGCAGCGCGACGAGCTTCAGCGCGAGCCGGTTGCCCGTCACGTCGCACAGCGTCGCGTGCAGGCCGGCCTGGTCGCGCAGCGTCACCAGCGTGTCGTTCTGCAGCAGCACGAGCGCGCGAGCCATCCCGCGCGGATCGGCCGGGATCGCGACCGTCGCGCCGGGCTGCAGTTCGTTCAGACTCCTGATCTTTCGCGAATAGAGCGCCATCGGCAGCGTGACAGTCGGCGCGACGGCGTTCAGTGCATGACCTTTCGCCGTGCGCGTCGCGGCAAGGCGCTGCGCGTCCTCGAAGCTCGCCGCGTCGATCCTGCCGTCGGCGAGCGCGGTATCGATGCGCGACGCGTCGTCGAATTCGACGACGTCGACATTCAGCCCGCGCGTGGCGGCGACACGCTTCACCTCGTCCAGGATGTCCGCATGCACGCCGTGCGTCACGCCGACGCGGATCGTCGACGTGACGGTTTCGGCCGCAACGATCCAGCCCGAATGGGCGACACCGCACGCAACGATCAGCGACGCGGCAACGCAATGCATCACCCGCTTCATGACGCATCCCTCAGAATCGTGCGGAACCCGATATGCGATGCACCGAGATCCGCTTCCTGCTGCTCGCGCGACGACGCGCGATAGCGCACGCAGTAATCGCGCGAGCACAGGAACGAGCCGCCCTTGATCACCATCGGCGTGTCGTGCCGGCGCGTCGGCGGTGCGACGGCCGCCGTGTCGCCGTTCGTGTGCGACTGATGCTGGCCCGTGTATGTGTCCTTCGTCCATTCCCACGCGTTGCCGATCATGTCGTACAGATGGAAACCGTTCGCCGCATAACAGCCGACCGGTGCGAGGCCCGCGTGGCCGTCCTCGGCCGTATCGAGCACCGGGAACGCGCCCTGCCAGTAGTTCGCGGCCGGCTTGCCCTGCGCGTCGCGCGGCGCCGCATCGAGCGACGCGTCGTCGCGACCGGCCTTGCCCGCGTATTCCCATTCGGCTTCGGTCGGCAGATCGCGGCCGAGCCAGCGCGCATACGCGAGCGCGTCGCGCTGCGTGACGAGCGTGACGGGCAGGTTGCCGAGCCCGTCGACGCTGCTGCCGGGGCCGCGCGGCTGCCGCCACGATGCGCCCTTCACCCAGGTCCACCATGCGAGGTCGCGCGCGTTCAGCTCGTCGCGCGTCGGCACGTGAAACACGGCCGCGCCGCCCTGCTGCTCGGCCTCGGTCACGTAGCCGGTCGCCTGCACGAACGCGGCGAACTGCGCGATCGTCACGTCGGTCTGGTCGATCCAGAAGCCGCCGACGCGCGTCTTGCCGTCGCCCGCCGGACGCTCGTCCGCATAGCCGCGTGTGCTGCCGAACACGAACGCGCCGCCGCTCAGGTGCACCATCCCGGCCTTCGGGTCGTCGCGCCACTTCGCGGGCACGCCCGAGTAGCGCTCGCACTGCCGCTCCGAGCCGAGCGGCACGAGCGGGCGGCCGCGATTCGCGTCGTCGAAGGCGCCGGCGGGCGACGCCGACGGGCTCGCGTAGCCGACGGCGAACGCAGCCGCGAACAGCGTGGCCGCGAGCGCCGCGCCGAGTGTCCGGAAGCGGAACCGCATCGTGCCGTCCTCAGTAGTAGCCGCGCGGACGCAGCGGTTCCACCCCGCCGACGTTGCTCATGTACGTCTTCCACTGATCGACGAGCGTGCTGATCACCGACGGGTTCTGCGCCGACACGTCGGTCGTCTCGCCGCGATCCGCCGCAAGGTCGTACAGCTGCCAGTGGCCATCGAGCGGCCCGAGCGGCGGTTCGGTCCACAACGCCTTCCAGCGGCCGTCGGCGCTGCGCAGGTATGCGCGGCCGTACGCTTCGTCGCCGAACGGCGTGGTATGCACCTCGCCCGTCGCCGAGCCGGTGAGCACCGGCAGCAGCGACTGGCCCGTCGGCGGATAGACGTAGCGGTTGTTGTAGACGACCTTGCCCTTGTTCTGGTCGACGCCCGTCAGCGTGTTCACGAGCGGCGGCGCCGGTTGCGACGGCGGCGTGACGCCCGCGACCGCGAGGAAGGTCGCCGTGTTGTCGGTCACGTGCGTGAACGCGCGCAGCGTCGGCAACTGGCGTGTCTGCCCCGGCAGCCGCACGATCGTCGGCGTCGACACGCCGCCTTCGGCCGAATAACCCTTCGTGAGCCGGAACGGCGTCGCGCTCACTTCGGCCCAGCGCAGCCCGTACTGCAGCCGTTGCGCGTTCTGCTTGCCGTTGTCGGTGCCGAGCGTCGAATAGACCGGCTCCTGCCCGTTCGCGGTGTCGGTCGCCGTCGGGTCCGCGCCGGAGTCGATCGGCCAGCCTTCCGCGCCGTTGTCCGACTGGAACATGATGAACGTGTTGTCGTATTCGCCGATGTCCTTCAGGTGCTGGATCAGGAGGCCGATGTTGTAGTCGAGATTCTCGACCATCCCCGCATAGATCTCCATGTAGCGCGCCTGCGCGCGGCGCTCGGCCGGGCTCAGGCTCGCCCACAGCTTGTCGACCTTGCCGATGCCGTAGTCGCTGTAGCCGTCGGCGGCGGAATGCACGGCGCTGATGTACTTCGCGTTCGTGGTGCCGTTGTTCGCCGTTGCCGGCGACGCGGCCGTCGTTTCGGGCAGGCCGTCGAACGGCTTGAAGTCGGCGGGGATCAGGCCGAGCGCCTTCTGCCGCGCGATCCGCGCGTTGCGGATCGCATCGTAGCCGGCGTCGTATACGCCCGCGTACTTGTGCAGCCACGGGTCCGGCACCTGCAGCGGCCAGTGCGGCGACGTGTAGGCCGCGTACGCGAAGAACGGCTTGCCGTCCTGCCTGTTCGCATCGATGTACGAGATCAGCTTCTGCGTATAGAAGTCGGTCGAGTAGAACACGGCCGGATTGCCGCCGGCGCCGCCCGGCTGTCCGGGCTGGCCCGGCTGCACGTAGCTGCCGTCTTCCGTGTAGTTCGACGAGCCGGCCGGCTCGTGCGCGAAATGGTTCGTCGCCGCGCCGCCGAGCAGCACGTAGCTGCGCTCGAAACCCCACTGGTCGGGCGTCTGTCCGCTGCCCGTCGCACTGCCGACGATCCCCGAGCCGATGTGCCACTTGCCGGCGATGTACGTGTGATAGCCGGCGTCCTTCAGTAGTTGTGCGAACGACAGCGCGCGATCGTTCAGGTAGCCCTCGTAGCCGGGCAGCCCGCGCCGCTCGTCGGTCGGCACGCCCATCGTGCCTTCGCCGACGAGGTGGTGGTCGGTGCCGGAAATCAGCATCGCGCGCGTGATCGCGCAGACGGTGCCCGTGTGGTGGTTCGACAGGATGCGGCCCGACGCGACGAGCGCGTCGAGGTTCGGCGTGTTGATCTCGCCGCCGAATGCATGGATGTCGGAGTAGCCGAGATCGTCGGCCATGATGTACAGGATGTTCGGGCGCTTCGCGGCCTGCGGCGGTGTCGCGGCCGACTGCGACGGCGCATCGCTGTCGACGCCCCCGCACGATGCGAGCGACAACACGCCGGCAATCGCGGCGCAGACGACACGGAAACGGAAGGCATGCAACGGCGACGCGGACTTTTTCATTTTGTCGAACGCTCGATTACGGATCGGCGATCTTAGCGGCGCCCGCGCGGCGGCCAAAGTCGGATTCGTCACATGCTAACGGGGAGCAGGAATATGCACGGCGCCCGTTGATCGACGACTCGCGCCGTCATGCACGCGTTGCGTCAGTTGCGTCCGCCGAGGGTACCGCCGCCGTCCACCGCGAGCGCGTTGACCGTCACGCCGTGTCCGGCGAGTTCCAGCGCCCACGTGCGCGTGCAACCGACGAGCGCGCTCGCGCGCGGCGCATGCACGACCCGCACCGATTGTCCGTCAGGCGCAGAAAACGCGTGTGGTCGCCGTCGTCCGCGTCTTCCGCATCGCCCGATCCTGCGTCGTCGCTACGTAGCGTGAACGCTGCGCCGCGGCACGCGCTCGCCGTCTGCGTCGTCCGACGCCAGCATGCGCGGAATCTCGTCGACGAACGCATCGATGACGACGCGCACCTTCGACGGCACGTTGCGCGACGCCGGCCGCACCGCGAACACTTCGGCGCCCGACACGCTGTCGCTGTCCATCACGAGCGCGAGACGCCCGTCGCGCACGTACGGCGCCATCAGCCAGCACGGCAGCCACGCGAGGCCCGCGCCGGCTGCGGCCGCGTCCGCGATCGCCAGCAGGTCGTCGAACCGCAGGCGGCCGGCCGGGCGATGGTCGTGCACCGCGCCGTCCGGGCCGATGATCCGCCACGGCGTCGGCTGCCCGCCGCGCGAATACGCGATGCCGACGTGCGACGCGAGCTCGTCGGATCCCGTCGGCCGGCCGTGACGTTCGAGATACGCCGGCGATGCGCAAATGCCCATCCTCTGTACGCCAAGCCGCCGCCCGACGAGCGTGCTCGTATCCGCAAGCTCGCCGATGCGCACCGCGATGTCGAAGCCATCGTTGACCAGGTCGGCCAGGCGATCGCTGAACGACACGTCGATTTCAAGCCGCGGATAACGCTCGATGATGCGCCGCACGACGGGCGCCACACATTGCCGGCCGAACAGCACGGGCACGCTGATCCGCACGCGCCCGGTCGGCTCGCGCCGGCCCGCGTCGAGCGCGGCCTCCGTCTCGCCGAGTTCGGCCAGCAACCGCCGGCACTGCTCGTAATAGACGAGCCCTTCGTCGGTCAAGCCGAGCTGGCGCGTCGTGCGCTGCAAGAGCCGCGCGCCGAGCCGTTGTTCGAGACGCGCGACGATCTTCGCCACGGCCGAGCGCGTCATGCCGAGGCGCAGCGCCGCCGCGGCGAAGCTGCCCGACTCCACGACGTCGACAAATTCGGCGATGCCTCTCAGCCGCTCGTCCATGCAGTTCCACTCCGATGGGATGACAGGTTTGTATCCGTGCCGGCGACAATCATTGGCCGAATAATCGCCAATGCGTCCGGACGCGCAACACTATGATAGCCCGGTCTATCTCGAAAAAGGAGTCGACATGCACGCATGGCAAATCAGACCGGGGGACGGCATCGCCGCGCTCCGGCGCATCGACGCGACGCGTCGCCCCGTCGGGCCGACCGACGTCGTCGTGAAAATCCACTCGGCAGGACTGAACTACCGCGACCTGATGTTCGCGCGCGGCGACTATCTCGGCATCGGCAAGGACGCGCTGATTCCTGTCGCCGACGGCGCCGGCGAGGTCGTCGAAACCGGCCGCGACGTCACGCGCTTCAAGCCGGGCGATCGCGTGATCAACACGTACTTCCCGCGCTGGATCGACGGGCCGCCCACGCCGCAGAAAGTCTCCGGTTCGCCCGGCGCGCAATTCGACGGCGTGCTCGCCGAGCACTTCGTGTCCGACGAAGCGGCGCTGGTCGCGATTCCCGCGCATCTCGACTACGACGAAGCGGCGACGCTGTCGTGCGCGGGCATCACCGCATGGAACGCGCTGTTCGCCGACGGCGGCGCAGGGCCGGGCTCGACCGTCGTGCTGCTCGGCACGGGCGGCGTCTCGATCGTCGCACTGCAGCTCGCGCACGCGGCGGGCCTGCGCACGATCGTCACGTCGTCGAGCGACGCGAAACTCGAACGCGCCCGCGCACTCGGTGCGGATGCAACGATCAACTATCGCGCGACGCCCGAGTGGCAGCACGAAGTGCTGCGGCTCACCGGCGGTGCGGGCGCGGATCTCGTCGTGGAAGTCGGCGGACACGACACGCTGCCGCGCTCGGTCGCCGCGACGAGGCTGGGCGGCATCGTGTCGGTGATCGGCGGCGTCAGCGGGTTCGGCGGCCCCGAACTCGGGCTGCTGTCGCTGATCGGCGGCATTCGGAAACTGCACGGGATCATGGTCGGCAGCCGCGCGATGCTCGACGACGTCGTGCGGCTCGTCGATGCGAAGCGGATCAGGCCGGTGGTCGATCGCGTGTTCGGCTTCGACGAGGCGCCGCAAGCGTATGCGTACCTGCAGTCGGGCCAGCATTTCGGCAAGGTCGTGATTCGCGTCGCTTCGTAACGGATGGATGAAGGCGGCCGCCGCCGCCTTCTTTCCGGCACACCCGGAACCCGTGCCGGATCCCCGTACGCCCCCGGATCGCCGGCTTCGCGACGCCGGTCGTCGCGTCGACGCGTCGACGCGTCGTCGCGCACCGTCGTGTACACGTATCGCGCGCCGACGAACGACGCAGGCATGAACCGAACCTTGCCGTTCACTTCGACGTTCCGATACCTGATCGACGTTACCGTCGCGCCGTTCGTCGAACGGACGCGGCATGCGCCGCGCGTCAGATCTTCGCGGTCAGCGTGATCCCGACCGTGCGAGGATCGCCGTACAGCACCGGATACGCGCCATACGACGGCAGCAGCTCGAGCTTCCTGTAAACCTTGTTCGTCAGGTTCGTCACGTAGCCCGTCACGATGTATTTCTGGTTCGGCGTCGTGCACGACACATGCGCGTTCAGCACCGTATAGCCGCCTTGCCAGAGCTGCGGCATCGTCTGCCGCGTCGCGCTGAAGTATTCGCGGCTGCGGTAGTTCACGTCGCCCCCGGCCGTCAACGTGCCGAACGACACCGGCACGCGATAGTCGAAGCCCGCGTTCAGCGTCGTATGCGGCGAACGCGCGAACGAGTTGCCGACGGCCGTCGGCACGTAGCGGAACTCCGTGAAGCGCGTGTTCAGCATCCCGAGGTTCGCGAACAGGTACAGGCTGTTGACGGGCTGCGCCTTCAGCTCGAGTTCGAAGCCGTCCGCGCGCCCCTGCCCCGCATTCGACAACGTCGACACCGGCGGCCCGCCGAACGGGTTCGGCGCGAGCGCGAATACCTGGATGTCGCGATAGTCGTAGTGGAACACGCTCGCGTTGACGATCAGCCGCTTGTCGAACCACTCGCTCTTGATGCCGATCTCGTAGTCGGTCAGGTACTCCGGCGACACGGTGGACACCGTGCTCTGCGTATACGCGTTGCCGTTGTAGCCGCCCGAGCGGAAACCGCGTGCATAGCGGAAATACGCGCGCACGTTGTTGCTGAGCGCATATTCCGGCGTGAGATCCCAGGTCGGCGCACGCCACGTGTTCGTCTGGTTCTGCTGCGCGCTGACCGCGAGCGGCGACGACACCGACGACGGCGACCACCAGCTGTTCGGATCGCTGAACGTCACGCTGCCCGTGCCCTGCAGCCCCGTCAGATTGATGGTCTTGCGCTCGATCGTGTAACGCAGCCCGCCCGTCACGTTGAAACGGTCGGTGAAACGGTACTTGACGCTGCCGAAGATCGCCGCGCTCTGCGTGTGCTGCGTGAGGTCGGTCTGGTGGTAGAACGCGGGCGACGGCGCGCCCGGCAGGCCGCCGCCGGCGCCCTGCTCGGCCAGTTGCTCGGTAAACAGGTGCGTACCGACCAGCCAGCTCAGCCGCTCGCTCTGCGGCGATTCGAGCCGGAACTCCTGCGAGAACTGGCGGCTCGACAGGCGGTCATGCGAGCGTGCCGCATCGAACGGCGAATAGTCCTCGTCGTCCTGATACCAGCGGTGCAGCCCTTCGAACGCCGTGATCGACGTCAGCGACACCGCCGGGTTGATGCGCCAGTGCGCGGTGAGCGACGTACCCCAAGTCGAGATGTGATCGCTCGACGGCGCATTGAGCGACACCGTGTACGGATCGGTCGACCCGACGAAGCCGAACTGGTTCGCGCCGCCGCGACCCGCGCCCTCCGCGTGCCATGCATCGCCGCCGCCCGTGTAGTTGCGGCCGTGGATGTTGAACAGGAAATCGGTGTCGGACGTCGGCACGGCCAGCACCTGGAAGCGCACGGCGTTGTCGTGGAATCCGCCGAAGCGCCCTTGCTGCACGGTGTTCGTGTAGAAACTGTCGGCATTCTCGTGATACACCGACACGCGCGCGGCCAGCACGTCGTTCTTGCCGATCGGACCGCCGATCGCGGCTTCCGCGAGCCGGCTGTTGTACTGGCCGAGGCCGAGCTTGCCGTAGCCGCTCACGTCGAAGGTCGGCTTCTGCGACGTGATGCTGAGCGCGCCGCCGACGGTATTCTTGCCCCACAGCGTGCCCTGCGGCCCGCGCAGCACCTCGATGCGATCGAGGTCGAACAGCGGAAAGCCCTGCCCGAACACGCTGTTGATGTATACGTCGTCGAAGTACACGCCGATCGGGCTCAGCGAAAGGTCCGAAGGATCGTTGCTGCCGACGCCGCGCAGGAACCAGCGCGGCCGTTCGCGGCCCTCGGTCGATTGCCCGTTGAAGTTCGGCACGTACTTCGTCACGTCGTTGATCACGCGCAACTCGTTGTTCTTGATCGCGTCGCCGCTCAGCGCACTCACCGCGACCGGCACGTCCTGAATGCGCTCCTTGCGCCGGCGCGCGGTCACGGTCACCGTGCCGAGATTCGCTTCGCGTACGGTCGACCCGCGATTCGCGCCGGTGGTCTTCGGCGCTGCCGCGGTCGCGTCGTCCGACGCCTGTTGCGCCGGCTTCGCGTCCGGCGCCCCCGCGGTCGCCGCGCCATCCTCTGCCCATGCGGGCAACGATACGGTGCCGCCCGTCAGCAGTCCCCCCAGCGCGGTGACGATTAGTTTTTTCCTGAACATCGATGAGTCATCCTGTTTGATCGGTTGAACGCACGTGCGTGCGCGACGCACGGGTTCTGTATTGCAATTCGGATGCCAGCATCGAGAAGCCCGTCGCACGGGGCTGCCGGCACGCGCACGGTTTCGGCGTTGCTGCATACGCATCTGTGGAAGAAAGCAAACTGCTGGTCTCGCAACACCGGCAGCCAAGATCGTCAGGACAGCTTTGCAGGCAGCGGCTGCGCCGCACCGCGACGGCTCCCGGCGAACCGCAGCGCGAACGCCACCAGCACGACCACCGGCAGCCAGCACAGAAACACGGCCTGCAATCCGACGACCGGCACGAGCGCACTGCCGGCCAGCGGGCCGCAGAACGCGCCGGCCATCGACGCGAGGTTGTACAGGCTCGACACCTGGCTCTTGTCGGCCGGGTGGCGGCCCAGATGCTGCATGTTGACGAGATGCAGCAGCGATGACCCGGCGCACAGCGCGGCGAGCCCTGCGCCGACGATCCACGCGTCGCGCGCGAGGCCGAGCGCGAGCAGCCCGGCGATGCCGCCTGCGAGACCGAGCGCATGGCAACGGCGCCCGGTCATCCGCTGGGCGACATTGCCGAGCCCGAACAACGCGATCACCGCAACGGCACCCTGCAAGGTGAGCAGCGCGACGGCGCGCGTCTGCGACAGTCCGAGCGACTGAATCGCGAGCACCACCGTATACGTGCCGACGAGCGAGCGTGTCGCGCTGTTCACGGCCTCCAGCACGAGCTGCTCGCGCACGTCGTGGCTCCACGCGAGCGCGAGCAGCGTGCCCGTTTCATGCCGTGCGCGGCGCGGCGGCTGCTCGGCGTCGCCAAGCAGCATCCGGCTGAACAACGCCATGCCCGCGAAGCTCGCCGACGCTGCACAGAACGTCGCGACCGCGCCGTGCGCGCCGATCAGCCAGCTCGCGAGCCACGGCCCCGCCATGCCGGTTCCGACCGACATGGCCGCGCGATACCAGCCCGCGCGCGCGAGGCCGATCTGCGCGAGACGCGCAAGGAATACGCCGTTGATCGACACGATCCGGAACGGGATGCATAGCCCGATCAGCCCCTGCGTGAGCGCGATCAGCGGCCACGCGCCGGTAAACGGCACGACGAGATTGAGCAGCATCGGCCCCATGCTCGCGGCGAAGTACACGCGCCGCGCGCCGTAGCGCGCGACGAGCAGCCCGGCAGGCAGGGTCATCAGTGCAATGCCGAGGGGCTCCATCGCGGCGATGATGCCGAGCCGCGCGCTGTCGACGCCGAGTGCCAGCGCATACAACGTCGTCGCGAGCTGCGCCATGCTGATCGTCGTGCCGCTCGCGAGCGCGAGCAGCATGAAGCCGCCGGTGAAGCGCTCGCGCCGCCATGCGCCGGCGACGCGTGCCGGCACGCTCACCGCGCGGGGTCGCGAAACGATGCCGCGATGCCGTCGAGCGCACGCCGGTCGATCCACGCGTGCACGTCGAAGTCGGCGGGCAGGAACCGCCAGTCGACCAGGAAACGCTTGAAATCGTCGAGCGCGGCGATCGATGCTTCGTCGAGATCCGTGCGCAGCCGCCGGTGGACGTCCGCGCCATAAGCCAGCCGCAGCCAGTCGTGGCCCGACCCCGTCTCGCGGCCGAGATAGCCGAGCACTTCCTCTTCGTGCTCGCGCGCCCAGCCCTCGACATCCGTCACGCGCGCGAGGAAGCGGCTGACGATGTCGGGATGGCGCTCGAGCGTCGCTGCGTTGACGGTCAGCGGCCGCGGCGAACCGTTGTTGATGCGAATCTGCGGATCGGGATGAAAGCCGATGTCGACGACCGGCTGCGCGCCGATCAGGTGCGCGGTTTCGAGCCCGAGCGAGCCTTTCACGTAGATCGCATCGACCTCGCCGCGCACCAGCGCGGCCGCTTCGGCTGCATAGAGCCGCCGGCTCGACAGGCTCGCCGGATGGCTGAATGCCGCGTCGCGGGTCGCGGGGGTCGACACCGGCGCGCGCAGGTTCGACGCCGGTACGTCGACCCATTCGACGTCGCCGGGGCCGAGCCCGTCGAGCGACAGCGCACTGACGAAGCCGCGCAGCGCCGCCGCGCGGAAGATGTCGATGCGCTCGCCGTCGCGGCGCGGCAGGCCGATGCGGCGCCCGCGCAGGTCTTTCGGCCGCGTCAGGCCGGCTTCCGGCAGCGCGACGATCGCCTGGGCCTCGTCGACCCAGGTCAGCGCGACCACACGCGTGTCGGCGCCGGACGCGCGCGCCCACAGCGCCGGAATGCTGCCGCCCTGCCGGAACGCGTTGTCGAGCGAATGATCGACGTGCGCGTGATGCAGCGCCGCGTGCTGGCTTTCCTGCAATGCGCGTACGGTGATGCCGTCGCCGGCGAATTCGCTGTCGAGCCAGCCGAGATGCGCGGCAATGCCGAGCGGCGTCGGTACCGGACAGCGCGTGTACCAGATCGACTGGACGTTGTGTGAAGCCGTGGTGCTCATGGATGCGTTCGCAAAGGAAGTCTTGAAAGGCGCGTCAGCCGCGCGGCGCGGTGAGCACCGACAGCCGCGTGATGCCCGCGTGCTCGATCGCGGCCATCAGCTTCGCGACGGTGCCGTACGGCACGTGCTCGTCGGCCTGCAGGTCGAGCGCGACGTCGGGGCGGCCGGCCTTCAGCGCGGCCAGCTCGGCCGGCACCGTGTCGAGCGCGACCGCGCGCTTGTCGAGATACACGATGCCCTTGGCGTCGACGCTCACGGTGACGTTCGGCTTGCGGTCGGCCGGCGCGGTAGCGACGGTATTCGGGAGATTCACGTGCACCGCGTTGTTGAGCAGCGGCGCGGTGACGATGAAGGCGACGAGCAGCACGAGCATCACGTCGACGAGCGGCGTGATGTTGATTTCGCTGAGCACGTCGTCGTTGTCGGAAGAGGACGAGAAGGCCATTATGCGAACGCCTCCTGGCGGGTGTCGTCGGAACGGCGTGCCGGCGCGGCGGCCGGCACGCGGAAGCCGGCCTTCTGCGCGAGCGTGACGAAGTCGGTCGCGAACGCATCGAGGTCGGCCGACGCGGCCTTCACGCGACGCACGAAGAAGTTGTACGCGAGCACGGCCGGCACGGCGACCGCGATGCCGATCCCGGTCGCGACGAGCGCCTCGCCGATCGGCCCGGCAACGACGTCGATGCTCGCCGACGCGCTGTGCGTGATCGCGGTGAGCGCATGGATGATGCCGAACACGGTGCCGAACAGGCCGACGAACGGCGCGGTGCTGCCGATCGACGCGAGCACCGCGAGCCCCGCTTCCTCGCGTCGGCGCGCATTGTGGATCTGCTGGCGCAGATGGCGTTCGAGCAGGTCGTGGCGGCTCCAGCTGTGTTCCAGATCGTGCGCGCTGCTCTCGTCGGCACGCCGCAGCGCGTCGAAGCCCGTCGCGGCGAGTTCGCCGACCGGGCTGTTCGCCCCGTCGAGCGCGGCCGCGTCGTGGAAGCTGTTCGCCGCCCAGAATGCACTGACGTAACGCCGGTTGCGCGCGCTCGACCGCAGGCTCTGGATCGCCTTGACGACGATCAGCGTCCACGTGACGACGGAGAAGACGACGAGCAGCCAGAGCGCGCCCTGGACGATGAAGGTGGTCGGGATACCGGTCATGATGTGAGTTCCTTGAAAAATGTGGCGAGCCGCCCGGCGGGTCAGCCCAGCTTGAAATCGATCGGCACGTTGACCCAGCCGTCGACCGCTTCGTCGCCGCGCTTCGCGGGCACGAACGTCCAGCGCTTCACGGCGGCCACCGCCGCGTTGTCGAGCACGCGGCGGCCACTGCTCGTGCGGACCTCGACGGAATCGGGCGTGCCGTTCGCGAGCACGTGCACGCGCAGCACGACGCGCCCTTCCCAGCCCTGGTCCTGCGCGAACGCCGGATAGTCGGGTGCCGGGTTGCGCAGGTATGCCGCATCGCCGATCGGCGCGGATTCGCGCACGGGTGCGGCCGGCGCGGCGGAGACGGGCGCCGGGTTCGGGATGGCAGGCGCTGCGGCGACCTGTGCCGGTGCAGCAGTCGATGCGTCGCGCGCCATCGCTGGCACGACAGCCGGAGCGGCCGCCTGATACGCAGCGGCCGCACGCGGCTTCGGCGGGGTCGGCGCCTGCTTCAACGGCTTCGGCGTCACGACCGGCGGCGGCGGATGTGCGGCCTGCGGCAACGGTTCGGGCGGCCGCGTCAACTCGACCGTCATCGGCAGCGGCCTCGGCGGTTGCACGCGCGGCTCGGCGGGCGCACGCGCCGCCAATAGCGCGATGCCCGCGTGCAGCGCCGCGACGGCGAGCGCAATCGCGCCCGCACCGCGCCAGCCGCCCGGCTGCGCGGGCCGCACATCCTTGCGCGCAGGCGGCACCGCCGGCGGCAGCCGTATCGCAGGCACCGCAACCGCGGCGGCCGTGCGCGCCGCGTGCCGGCGCGCCGGCGGCACGCCGTATTCGATCAGCAGTCCTGTCATGTTCGGCTCCTTGCAATGACGCGCCGCGGCGCACTACGCGACCCACGCATGGCGATGCCGGTCGATCTGCGTGAACGGCGCCGGATCGATCCATGCGCGCGCATCGAAATCGCGTTCGAGAAAGCCCCATTCGACGAGGAAATCCTTGAATGCAACCAGTCCGTCGATCGACGTCGGCGCGAGCCCCGTTTCCAGATGCCGGTGCACGTCCGCGCCGTACGCGTAGCGCACCCACTCGTCGGACGCGCGCGTTTCGCGGCCGATATAGGCGACCGTCTCCGCCGGATGGCGCGCGGCCCAGTCGCCCGCGCCGACCACGACCGAGAGGAAGCGGCTCACGAGATCGGGGCGCGCATCGATCAATGCGCGATCGACGGTCAGCGTGCGCGGCGTTCCGTTGCCGATCCGCACCAGCGGATCGGGGTGCGCGCCGAGATCGATGACGACCTGCGCGTCGATCAGGTGCACGGTTTCGAGCCCTTCGACACCTTTCACGAACACCGCGTCGACCTCGCCGCGCACGAGTGCCGCGATCTCGAGCCCGTACTCGTGCGGGCCGCGCGTGAACGACGCAGGCCCGGTGCGGCGCTCGTGCGTGTCGGGCAGGTCGACCCATTCGGCGTCGCCGTGGCCGAGCCCTTCCAGTTCGAGCGCGCTCAGGAACCCCTTCAACGCGGCCGCGCGCCAGAAGTCGATGCTGATCGGATGGCGCGGCAACCCGAGCCGCCGGCCGCGCAGATCGCGCGCGGTGCGGATGCCGCGCTCGGGCAGCGTGACGATCGCCTGGAATTCGTTGGTCCACGACAGGCCGATCACGCGCGTATCGGCGCCGCGAGCCCGCGCCCACAGCGCGGGAATGTTGCCGCCCTGCCGGAACGAGTGCGGCAGGCTGTGATCGAAATGCGATTCGCGCTTGTCGGCGTCGGCCGTCTCCTGCAGCGAGTGCAGCGCGATGCCGTCCGGCCCGAACTCCTCGTCGAACCAGCCGCGATGCACGGCGATGCCGAGCGCGGTCGGCACCGGGCAGCGCGTGTACCAGAGTGCGTCGCAAGCCGTGGCCTGCGCAGCGAGTGTCGTCATGGTGAGTGTCCTTGTCGTTTGAATGTGCAGGCCTGCCGCCGCGCTCAGGCGCCGGCCACGCGCAGCGCCGCCTGCGTGCCGCGTGCGTTCAGCGCGCCGTCGACGAGCGGCAGCACTTCCTCGCCCACGCGGTACGCCTCTTCCAGATGCGGGTTGCTCGCGAGGATGAACGTCGAGACGCCGATGTCGACGTATTCCGCCAGCCGCTCGGCTACCTGCTCGTGGCTGCCGACGATCACGCAACCGGGGCCGCCGCGGATCTGCGACATCCCGGCCCACAGGTTCGGGCCGACGATCAGGTCGTCGAAGTGCTGCGTGTTGCCCTGGTGCAGCGCGAACTGACGTTTCGCGCCGACCGATTCCGACTCGCCGCGCCCGCCGAAGCCGTTGTGCGTCGACGCACTCACGGTCGCGAACATCTGCCGCAGCTCGGCCCACGCCTGCTCCTCGGTCTCGCGCGCCAGGATGTCGATGCGCATGCCGAAGCGCAGGTCGCGCTCGGCGTTCTGGCGGTCGAGCGCGCGGCGCGCCGCATCGATCACCTCCTTCTGCTTCGCGAGCGGCTCGCCCCAGCTCAGGTGCACGTCGCCGTGCTTCGCGGCGACCGCGAGCGCGGCATCGCTCGCGCCGGCCAGATAGATCCGCGGCGGTGTCTGGCCGCTCAGCGGCGGCAGCAGCCCGCCGGCTTCGACGCGATAGAAGCGGCCGTCGAATGTGAACGGCGCGCCGGCCGCGACGCCCTTCACGACGTCGAGAAATTCGTCGGTGCGCGCATAGCGGCTGTCGTGATCGATAAAGTCCCCGTACGCGCGCTGGTCGGGACCGCCGCCGCCCGTGACGACGTTCCACTCGACGCGGCCGCGGCTGATCCGCTGCAGGCTCGCGGCCATCTGCGCCGCATAGACGGGATGCACGAAATGCGGCTGCAGCGCGATCAGCAGTCGGAGCCGGCGCGTCTCGCGCGCCAGCGCGGCCGCGACGACCCACGGCTCCTCGGTAAAGCGGAAGATCGGAATCAGCGCGCCGTGAAAGCCGGCGATATCGGCCGCACGCGCGACTTGCGACAGGTAGTCGATGTAGCCGAAATCGTCGTCGTCGACTTTGGGCGCAACGCGCGATGCGCGCTGGCGGTTCCACTCGCCGCGCGTATGCAGGTCGTGTGCGCGCCGGCCGTCGCCGTGCATCGGCAGGCGCCACAGAAATTCAACAGCCATCGGGATTCTCCTTGTCGGCCCGTTCGGATTGCGTGCGGCACCGGCGTGCCGCGCGTATGCAGCGCTGTTAAGCACGCGGTGTGCCAACGCGCGCGCTCGCCGACCTGCGAAGCGACCGACGAGCGCGCGCGACGCCTTGCGGGCCGGGCGTCGGCGGCAAACGGCAGGAACGCGCCCGAGGTTCCCGGCATCGCGAACACGAGCCGGCGCGGTGCTGCTGCACCGGCCGCACCGGTGCTGCATGCGCAACAGCGCTCGATGCGACTGTTGCTCACGCAACAGGCGATGCGCCGGCCGACGCGCCACGCATCGCGCGCGATGCCCGCTGCGCTTGCCGCACGGCCGTTTCCGTTCACTGGCCCGGAACTTGCAATGTGGAACGGCCCGCGCGTGCGACACCGCGCCTCGACCACGCTTACCCAGACAGGGGAATCTCACACATGACAGACAGGCCCGATTCGTCATCGGACAAGCAGCAGACGTTCTGGTACGCCCGATCGCCGGTACCGACGCCGCTCGGCATCGCCGTGCATCTCGGCTGGCTCAACGGCGAGACGTCGGCCGACGGCGTCGCGATCCGCTCGCCGCGCGGCGCCACGCGGCACGACGTGTCGTCGATCAGCGACCACACGCTCGCGCAGTCGTTTCGCCAGGGCGGCAGCATCCCCGCGATGTGGGCGCGCTCGAACGACGCGAATACGCGCGTGATCGGGTTGTCGTGGGTCGACGAATCGCAGCTGATCCTCGCGCGCCCCGAGTCGGGCATCCGCTCCGTGAAGGCGTTGCGCGGGCGCCGGATCGCGATTCCGAGCCGCCCCGACGATCGCATCGACATCTTTCGCGCGTCGGCGCTGCGCGGCTTCGTCAATGCGCTGAGCCTCGACGGATTGACCACGCGCGACGTCGAACTCGTCGACGTGCGCGCACGCACGCTGCAGGCCGTCGGGCCGGCGCGCGCGGCGAACCTGTTCGCGTCGCCGCAAGGCTTCTCGAGCCGCGCGCTCTATGCGGCCGAAGCCGGTGCGCTGCTGCGCGGCGAAGTCGACGCGATCTACGTGAAAGGCTCGACGGGCCTCGAGATCGCGCAACTGATCGGCGCGCACGTCGTGATCGACATCGGCTTCCATCCGGAGCGCTCGATCCGCAACAACAACGGCACGCCGCGCCCGCTGACCGTCAACGCGGACGTGCTCGCGAACCATCCGGACATCGTCGCCGGCTTCCTGAAGCTCGTGGTCGCCGCCGGCGAGTGGGCGAGCGCGCATCCCGACGAAACCGCGCACTACGTGGCCGGCGAAACCGCGTCGTCGATCGACTGGGTGCGCGCCGCGTACGGCAACCAGCTGCACCGCCATCTCGGCGTCAATCTCGACGACGAATCGATCGCCGCGCTCGACGAGTTCAAGACGTTCCTGCATGCCCACGGCTTTCTGGAAGCGGACTTCGATGTCGCCGACTGGATCGACCCGCGCCCGCTTGCCGACGTGCTGCGGCCGTCGCTGCAGAAGCGCGCATGAGCCCCTTTACCGTTCACTGTCCGGGACCATCATGAAACACACGCTCTCCCTCGCTTCGCTGCGCCGCCCGCTACGCGCGCTGCTCGCCGCGCTGCCGCTGGCCGCGGCGGCGCTCGCGGCACCGGCCGCGCATGCGGAAGACGCCCCCAAGGTCGTGCGCATCGCCGTCGTCGCGTATTCGAGCGGCGGCAAGACGCAATACGCGGGCGCCTCCGCACTGATCGACACCGACAAGTCGCTTGAAAAAGCGCTGGCAGCACGGCACGTGAAGCTGCAATGGGTGCCCGTGTCGACCGCGGCGGTCGGCACGCTCGTCAACGAGGCATTCACGAACGGCAGCATCGATTTCGCCGGCTACGGCGATTTGCCGTCGGTCGTCGTCAACGCATCGGGCACGCACACGCGCCTGATCGTGCCCGGCGGCGGCGGCAGCAACACGTATCTCGTCGTACCGGCCGGCTCGACCGCGAAATCGATCGTCGACCTCAAGGGCAAGCGCATCGCGCTCAACCGCGGCCGGCCGTGGGAAGTCACGTTCGGCAAGCTGCTCGCCGAGAACGGGCTGAAGCTGTCCGACTTCAAGATCTACAACCTCGATCCGCAGGCCGGCGCGGCGGCCGTCGCGGCCGGCCGCGTCGACGGCCTGTTCACGCTGTCCGACGCGTATTCGCTCGTCGACAAGCAGGTCGGCAAGATCATCTGGTCGACCAAGACCGCGCCCGACGACTGGAAGATGCGCGCGGAACTGTGGGCGTCCGACGATTTCGTGCGGCGCTACCCCGACATCACGCAGCTCGTCGCGACGGCCTACGTCCGTGCCGCGCACTGGATCTCGCAGCCGCAGAACCGCGACGCGTACGTGAAGATCCTGAGCGCGTCCGGCCAGCCGGAAAGCATCGTCCGCCGCGAATACGCGGACGATGCGACGCCGTGGAAGGAGCAATGGACGCCGCTCTTCACGCCGGCGCTGACCGGCCACTATCGCGACGTGATCGCATACAGCCGCCAGGCCGGCCTGACTTCCGTGCCGGTCGACGTGAACGCGCTGCTCGCGCCGACCTTCGTGTCGACCGCGCTCAAGCAGCTCGGCCTCGACGGCTACTGGCGCGCCGACGCCGCGCGCGTCGCGAGCCGCTGATGCCGATGCGCGCCATCCGCCTGCCCGGCATCGCGCGGCTCGGCGAACATGCGCTGTGGTGGATCACGCCCGTCGCGTTCGCCGCGCTGTGGTGGCTCGCGAGCGCGCAGCGCTGGTTTCCGCCGCAGCTCGTCGTGCCGCCCGAGCGCCTCGCGGCGACGCTGCGCACGCTGCTCGACACAGGCGAGCTGCGCGACAACCTGCTGATCACGCTGCATCGCCTCGCGCTCGGCTTCGCGATCGGCGCGACGGGCGGCGCCGCGTTCGGCATCCTGCTCGCGCGCAGCCGACTGTTCTCCGACTATCTGCGGCCGACGTTCGACCTGCTGCGGCAGGTGCCGACGCTCACGCTGATTCCGCTGCTGATCCTGCTGATCGGCGTCGACGAACCGCTGAAGCTCGTCGTGGTCGGCAAGGCCGTGTTCTTCCCGGTTGCGCTGGCCGCATACACGGGCGTGCACGACGCGCCGCGCGATCTCGTCGAGATGGCGCGCCACTACGGGCTCGGCCGCTTCGCGCTGCTGCGCGACGTGCTGCTGCCGGCCGCGCTGCCGCCGCTGCTGACCGGCGTGCGAATCGCGCTGGCGCGCGCGTGGCTCGCGCTCGTTGCGGTCGAACTGCTCAGCGCCGACAGCGGGATCGGCCAGATGATGGAACTTGCCCGGCAGATGCTGCGGCTCGACGTGGTGCTCGTCGACGTCGCGGCGATCGGGCTGATCGGCTTCGCGCTCGACCGATCGATCGCGCTCGTGCAGCGCTACGCATTGCGCTGGCAGACGCCCGCACGCTGACCCTGACTGGATACGCTTCGGCATGACCTTCGCGACCCGCGCTTTCTCGTTCTCCCCGCTGCGCCGCCGCGCACGCGGCTTCGTCGTGCCGGCCCTGCTGGTTGCCGCATGGCAATACGCGTCGTCCGGCGACGCGGCTCATCAATACGCGTTCGTGCCGTTGCAGCAGGTCGGCGCCGCGCTGGTCGAACTCGCACGCAGCGGTGAACTCGCGACCGATCTCGGCGCGAGCCTGCGCCGCACGACGCTCGGGCTCGGAGTCGGCGTCGCGTTCGGGCTCGTGTTCGGTGCGTCGATGGCGCGTTCGCCGCTCGCGCGCAAGCTCGCCGAGCCGGCCTTCCAGGCACTGCGCTACGTGCCGCTGCTCGGACTGATTCCGCTGCTGAGCCTGTGGGCCGGCACCGGCGAATTCGCGAAGGTGTTCATCATCGCGCTCGCCGCGTTCTACCCGATGACCACCGCCAGCTTCGACGGGCTGCGCCGCGTCGATCCGCGCTACGTCGAACTCGCGCGGTCGTATCGCCTGAGCCGGATCGGCTTGTGGCGCGACGTGCTGATTCCGGGCGCATTGCCCGACCTGTTCGCGGGCGTGCTGCAGGCCGTGCCGTTCGCGTGGATCACCGCGACCAGCAGCGAGCTGCTGTTCAACACGGGGGCCGGCGTCGGCAGCCTGATGCAGAACGCGCAGGCCGGTGCGCGCGCCGACGTGCTGCTGGTGTGCGTGCTGGGCGTGACGGCGCTGGCCGTCGGGATGAGCGCGTTATGCGAGCGGGTCGCACAGCGCGCGCTGCGCTGGCGCGATCACGCCTGACGGCGCAGGCGCGCGTCGGCGTCGCCCGCGTCGCGCGGCTTCAGGATGCCGAGTTGCGCGAGCCGTGCGCGCACGATGTTGCGCGACTGATCGAGCAGGCGCGACATGCGCAGCTGGTTGTGCTCGCTGTAGTCGAACACGCTGCGGTAGACGGTGTCCTCGATGTGCTGCCACAGCGCCGGCGTGCCGAGATCCAGCAATTCGACCACCGCGTGGCGCAGCGCCTCGGTCGCTTCCGCCACATCGCGTGCGCGGCGCGGCGGCGCGGCTGTTGCGCCGTGCGCGTCGGCCGTATCCGGCGCAAGCGACAGCGCGGAGAACTGCAGGTCGCCGACGTCGATCGCGCCGCCCGCGCAGATCAGCACCGCATGATGGATCACGTTCTCGAGTTCGCGGATGTTGCCGGGCCACGCGTGCGTGTGCAGCCGTGCGCGCGCGGCGTCCGTCAGCGTCGGCGCGGTCACACGCAGCCGCTTCGCATAGGTGTCGATGAAGTGTTCGATCAGCGGCGCGATGTCGCCGGGCCGCTCGCGTAGCGGCAACAGGCTCAGCTTCACGACGTTGAGCCGGTAGTACAGGTCCTCGCGGAAATTGCCGGCGCGCACCGCGGCTTCGAGATTCACGTTGGTGGCCGCGACGAGCCGCACGTCGATCTTCACGGTCTTGCGCGAGCCGACCGGCGTCACCTCGCGCTCCTGCAGCACGCGCAGCAGCTTGACCTGCGCGGACAGCGGCAGGTCGCCCACTTCATCGAGAAAGAGCGTGCCGCGATTCGCTGATTCGAACCAGCCGGGCTGGCTGTTGATCGCGCCGGTGAACGCGCCGCGTTCGTGGCCGAACAGCTCGCTTTCGATCAGCGTCTCGGAGAACGCACCGCAGTTGACCGCGACGAACGGGCCGTCGCGGCGCTCGCTCAGCGAATGCACGAGGCGCGCGATCAGCTCCTTGCCGGTGCCGCTCTCGCCGGTGACGAGCACCGTCGCATCGCTCGGCGCGACGAGCTGGATGCGTTCGAGCAGCACCCGCGATTTGGGATCGTCGAACGTCAGTGCCTTCGCACGGATCGTGATCGCATGCGAAGTCGGGTCCGGCAAGCTGAAGATGGCCATGGCACGACCGGCGTGTTGAACGGGAGAGGTTCGACGATAGCAAGGCGCGCGCCGGCCAGGAACCAATTCATCGAGCTATCGGTATGACGGCGGCCGGATTGCGCCGCCCGCGGCGCGGCGTCACGCGAGGCCGGTCATCTTCCATTGCTGCTCGAGCGCGCCCGGGCCGAATTCGAGCGAGCCGCCGAGCGGTTCCGCGAGCGCCTGGAAATACGCGGCTTCCTCGAGGATCAGGATGTACTTCGACACGTCGAGAATCGACTTGCCCCAGAACGTCGCGCCGCCGTTCGCCTCGATGATCGCCGGGACTTCGGGGTCGCGCCGGATCGTGTCGACGATGAAGCGCGGTTCGCCGGGACGGCGATCGACGTAGACCGGAATCTCGCGGGCCCTCGTGTAGCGCGCGGCCGGCGCATAGCGGATCGGCAGCGGACGATGCGCGCTCGCCCACGCGCCGAGGTACGGGCCGTGCACGTGAATCACGACGTCGACTTCCGCTACCTCGCGGAATACGCCCGCATAACGCGGCCCGTTGGCGCCAGCGCGCGCATCGCCGTGCAGCACGTCGCCGTCGAGCGTCACGACGACCGGCTGGATCTCCTGAGACGCGGCCCACGGGCTCGGCGCCGACAGCGCGACGACGAGTTCCGTGCCCGGCACGCGTTGAAACGCCTGGAACGTGTTGGTGGCGGACAGCGTGCGCGTTTCCTTCAGCACGCGCGCGGCCTGCGCGAATTCGCGCGTGGCGCGCTCGACGAATGCCACGAGTTCGCCGCTGTCGATGGCTTGGGTGACGGACATGAGTACGGTTTCCTTGATCGGGTGGACGGATGGGCTCGCGTCGCAACGCCGCGACGCACGGCAACCGGATCAGCAGCAATCGTGCCAGCCGGGCACGCGAGCGTCGCATGCGTGCGCCACCGCGCGGGCGTGCCATGTGCGCGCCGTGGACGAACCGCGCGGCGCGATACGTGTGTCGGCATCTGTTGCGGGAGCAACAACCGGCGAGCCCGGATTGCTGCGCGAGACGCAGCCGGCGCCTGCGCGCGCCGCGCGCCGCGCGCCGCGCGCGGGCGTTTCCCCGTCGTGCCGCACGCCGCGCGTGCCGCTCCCGCGCTGCACTCGCGCTGCGCCCGCGCTGCCCCCGCGCTGGTTCAAAACTTGCGTCGTGGTCGGCCCGCGCCGGGCACTGCCCGGCGTGTCCGATCCGATCTCACCGACCTCCATCCGACCATGACGCTCCTCCCCCTGCGCGGCTTCGCTGCGCGCACGCTGCTGGTTTCGGCGCTCGCCGTGCCGTCCCTCGTTTCGCATGCGGCTTCGCCCGGCCGCGTTCCCGCGCCCGATCCGTTGCAGGGCGACGGTCGCGTATCCGCGTTCTACACGTGGGACCGCGACGTTCCGGCGACGCCCGGCGTGCTGCTGCGCACCGAAGCACTGCCCGCGACGCTCGGGCTCGCGAGCGCCGGACGGCAACTGCGCATCCTGTATGCGTCGACCGACGGCGTCGGCGGCCGCGCGCCGATCGCCGTATCGGGCGCGCTGTTCGTGCCGCGCGGTACGCCGCCGGCCGGCGGCTGGCCGATCGTCGCGTGGGCACACGGCACATTCGGGATGGCCGACATCTGCGCGCCGTCGTGGTTCGGCCGCTCGTATCGCGACGTGCGCTACCTGAACGCATGGCTTCAACAAGGATTCGCGGTCGTCGCGACCGACTATCAGGGGCTCGGCACACCCGGCCCGAATCCGCAGCTCAACAACCGCTCGAACAGCTACACGCTGCTCGACAGCGTGCGTGCGGTGCTGGGCGGCGTGCCGGGCCTCGCGAACGAAGTCGTGCTCGTCGGCCAGTCGCAGGGCGGCTCGGCCGTATTCGCGGCGGCCGGCTACGCACCCGTCTATGCACCGGAGCTCGCGATCCGCGCGACCGTCGCGACCGGGACGATCTACAACGCGTCGCGCGCTACGCTCGCGTCGCTCCCGAAGTTCGAAACCGCATACCGGCGCGATCCCGAGCGCGTCGATCCTACGCTCGCGTACCAGTTCTACTCGGTGCTGTCCGCGCAGCAGATCGACCCGTCGCTGCGCGCGGACGAAGTGCTGACCGACACCGCGCTGCCGATCCTCGAACAGGCGCGCATCGGTTGCCTGGCGTCGCTCGAGGACGATGCGGCGCTCGCGCACCTCACCCACGCGAACGCCGTGAAGCCGGGCGGCGATGCGCGTCTGAAGGCGTGGTGGGACGAATACCTGAAATATCCGACGCTGAAGATCGCCACGCCCGTCTTCATCGGCGCGGGCGCGGACGACGGGCTCGCACCGCTCGAGCTCGCGCTTGCGAAGGATGCGTGCGCGGCGGGCACGACGGTCGAGGCGCACCTGTATGCGGGCCGCGAACACAACGGCACCGTCAACGCATCGCTTGCCGACTCGATTCCGTTCGTGAAGCGCGTGCTCGCCGGCGCGACGATCCGCCCGGTTTGCACGCCAGCCGCGCAGCAGGCCGACGCGCAATAGCCGGCGGCACGTGCTTTGCATGACGGCGCGAATGCTTTCCCGGAATCGACGCATGTGCTGCATCGTCGCGGCAAGCGCGTCCATAGCGCCTGCACGCAAATGCATTTCGGAATCCGTTATTGGATCGCGCCGCCACGCGTTTTTATACTCGTCAGCACTCTCTGCTAAAGAGTGCCAGCCAATTTCGACACAACAGAACAGGACGAACAGATGAGCCTACGCCCCTTGCACGACCGGGTCATCGTGAAGCGACTCGACCAGGAAACCACCACCGCCTCGGGCATCGTGATCCCCGACAGCGCCGCGGAAAAGCCCGACCAGGGCGAAGTGATCGCCGTCGGCCCCGGCCGCAAGGACGCGGACGGCCAGCGCATCGTGCCCGACCTGCAGGTCGGCGAACGCGTGCTGTTCGGCAAGTACGCGGGCCAGGCGGTCAAGGTGGACGGCAATGAATTCCTCGTGCTGCGCGAGGAAGACATCGTCGCGGTCGTCAATCAATAACGGAGTGCAAATCATGGCAGCGAAGGAAATCATTTTCAGCGACGTCGCACGTGCGAAGCTGACCGAAGGCGTCAACATTCTCGCGAACGCGGTGAAGGTCACGCTCGGGCCGAAGGGCCGCAACGTCGTGCTCGAACGCAGCTTCGGCGCGCCCGTCGTCACCAAGGACGGCGTGTCGGTCGCGAAGGAAATCGAACTCGCGGACAAGCTGCAGAACATCGGCGCGCAACTCGTGAAGGAAGTCGCGTCGCGCACCAGCGACGCCGCCGGCGACGGCACGACGACGGCCACCGTGCTCGCACAGGCGATCGTGCGTGAAGGCCAGAAATACGTCGCGGCCGGGCTCAACCCGCTCGACCTGAAGCGCGGCATCGACAAGGCGGTGGCAGCGGCCGTCGACGAGCTGAAGAAGATCAGCAAGCCGACCACCACCAGCAAGGAAATCGCGCAGGTCGCGACGATCTCCGCGAACGGCGAGGAATCGATCGGCCAGCGCATCGCCGAGGCGATCGATCGCGTCGGCAAGGAAGGCGTGATCACCGTCGAGGACGGCAAGTCGCTCGCCGACGAGCTCGACGTCGTCGAAGGGCTGCAGTTCGACCGCGGCTACCTGTCGCCGTACTTCATCAACAACGCCGACAAGCAGATCGCCGAGATCGAGAACCCGTACATCCTGCTGCACGACAAGAAGATCTCGAACATCCGCGACCTGCTGCCGGTGCTGGAGCAGGTCGCGAAGTCGGGCCGGCCGCTGCTGATCATCGCGGAAGACGTCGAAGGCGAAGCGCTCGCGACGCTGGTCGTGAACAACATCCGCGGCATCCTGAAGACGGTCGCGGTCAAGGCGCCGGGCTTCGGCGATCGCCGCAAGGCGCTGCTGGAAGACATCGCGATCCTGACCGGCGGCCAGGTCGTCGCCGAGGAAACGGGCCTCACGCTCGAGAAGGCGACGCTCGCCGAACTCGGCCAGGCCAAGCGCATCGAGGTCGGCAAGGAAAACACGACCGTGATCGACGGCGCGGGCGACGCGAAGAACATCGAGGCCCGCGTGAAGCAGATCCGCGTGCAGATCGAGGAAGCGACCTCCGACTACGATCGTGAAAAGCTGCAGGAACGCGTGGCCAAGCTCGCGGGCGGCGTCGCCGTGATCAAGGTCGGCGGCGCGACCGAGATCGAAGTGAAGGAGAAGAAGGACCGCGTCGACGACGCGCTGCACGCGACGCGCGCGGCCGTCGAGGAAGGCATCGTGCCGGGCGGCGGCGTCGCGCTGATCCGCGTGCGGCAGGCGATCCGCGCACTCAAGGGCGCGAACGCCGACCAGGATGCGGGCGTCAAGATCGTGCTGCGCGCGCTCGAGGAACCGCTGCGCCAGATCGTCACGAACGCGGGCGAGGAAGCGAGCGTGGTCGTCGCGAAGGTCGCGGAAGGCACGGGCAACTTCGGCTACAACGCGCAGACGGGCGAATACGGCGACCTCGTCGAGTCGGGCGTGCTCGATCCGACCAAGGTCACGCGCACGGCGCTGCAGAACGCGGCATCGGTCGCGGGGCTGCTGCTGACGACCGACGCGACCGTGTTCGAAGCGCCGAAGGATGCGGCGCCGGCCGCGGTGCCGGGCGGGCCGGGTGCGGGCGGGCCCGGGTTCGATTTCTGACATCGCTGTGCGCGGCCGCCCGAACCGGGCAACCGCGTTTCGATCCACGACGCGTGGCGGCACCGGTCGCCACGCGTTTTTTCATGCGTGAACGCCGCGCGCGCCGTCCGCCGCGCGCGCCGTCGTCAGAACATCTGGCGCAGGCCGATCGCGGCCCCGACGTTGTTGGTCCTGCCGATCTGGTCGACCTTGCCGGTGAGCCGGTTGGTGGCGCCCGGATAGTCGGCCGCGAACGCGCCGTTGCCGCGCGCGAAATCGACCGTGCCGTATACCTCGGTGTGCTTCGACAGCGCATATTCGGCCAGCACGGTCGCCGAGTAGTTGATCCCGGAGCCGAGCGTGCCGTCGAGCCGCTCCGCATTGCGCGCGTGGCCGTAATAGCCGGCCACCGTGATCAGCAGCGGCGCGGTAGCCTGCCAGTTCGCGCCGACGTAGAACGTATCGTCGATACGATTCGGGCTGCCGCCACCGAGCGTGGGCGCGCCGGCCTGCTGCATGTTGAAGTCGGTCGTACCCGTCTTGTCCTGCCCGTGCAGCCAGCCGGCCAGCAGGCGCACGGACGGCGTGACCTGGTACGCACCGCTCACGTGCAGGAAGTTCACCTTCGCGCCGTTGACCGCGCTGCCGTTCACGGACGACACCGAGGTCTGCTGGAAGCCGGCGTTGATCGACGCGGGCCCTTGCGCGTAGGTCAGCTCGACACCGTACGTGCTGTCGAGACCCATTGCACCGGCATGATTGCCGAACCCGTAGATCGCATCGACGCTGAAGCCGTTGGTCGAGAACTTGTACTTCACCGAGTTCGCCACCGTCAGGTAGTTGCCGATGCCGTTGTACGCCCAGCTGTCCTGCCAGTAGTCGCCGACGGTCATCGGGTCGAACACGTCGCCCATCGTGTCGTACAGCGGCGCGTACTGGTTGCCGAAGGTCAGCGAGCCGTACCGGTCGCTCGCCAGGCCGACGTATGCCTGCCGGCTGAACAGCGTGTTCGCGACGTGCAGTCTGCCGTCGCCGAGCTCGAAGCCGTTCTCGAGACGGAAGATCGCCGCAAGGCCGCCGCCGAGATCCTCGCTGCCACGCAAGCCCCAGCGGCTGTGCGTTTCCGGGCCGACCGTCATGCCGACCAGGTCCCGGCCGTCGGGGCCGGCGTTCGTCTGATAGCGGATCGCCGTATCGACGAGGCCATACAACGTGACGGAACTCTGCGCAAAGGCGGGTGATGCCGCTGCTACGGCGAACACCGCGCCGACACCACCGGATACGACGATGCGGTTCATGAAAGGCCTCCCTGAGCGATTGATTTTGTAAGCAGTCCGACAGCATTTGCGGCTGGCGGACGGTACTGCGCTCGGGAGAATAATCGGTCATATTCGCGACACCTATTGCCGATTCCGGATTGCACCTTTCCAACGCGCTCAACAATGGCGGCGGCGTGCGGCGCACGCCCGCCGGCCGGTGCCGAAGCGACCGCGCGGCGCCATCGACGGCACGCCGGGGTAAGATGAACGCTCCTTCCGCCGCTTCGCCGCCCGCGCCATGTCGACCACCATCAACACCCTGCTGCCGCTCGCCGGCGTCCTGCTGCTCAGCGTGGCCAGCCCCGGCCCGAACTTCGTGATCGTCACGTCCACCGCGCTCGCGCAGCGCCGCGCCGGCGTGATGACCGGGCTCGGCCTCGCCGCCGCATCGGGCACCTGGGCCGCGATCGCGATTGCCGGCCTCGGCCTGCTCGTGACCCACGTCGCCTGGGTGCACACCGCGCTGCGACTGGCAGGCGCCACGTACCTGATCTGGCTCGGCCTGAAGATGGTGCTGAGCGCACGCAAGCCGCTCGCCGTGTCCGCGCCGCCCGCGTCCTCCGGCTGGCAGGCCGCGAAGAAGGGCTACGTGGTCAGCATGACGAACCCGAAATCCGTCGCGTTCTACGGCAGCATCTTCGCGTTGATGGTGCCGGCGCATACGCCGGTGTGGCTCGATCTCACGGTCGTCGTGCTGTCGATCGGGATTTCGGGCGCGTGGTACTGCGCGATGGCGCTGCTCGCATCGCATCCGTCGGTGCGCCGGCTGCTGATCCGGCGCAAGGCCGTGCTCGACACGACGGCCGGGCTGCTGCTGATGGGGCTCGGCGGGCGCATGCTGGCCGGGCGCTGAGCGCCGTCGCGCTGCCGCATCGCCACGAAAAAAGGCCGCTTGCGACGCCCCGTTGCCGGGAGTCGCAAGCGGCCTTTCCGCATGCCGCGCGCCTCAGCGCCGTGCCGCCAGCCTTCTCACGACACTCACGAGCGCATCGACCTCATCGCACGTGTTGTAGAACGCCAGCGACGGCCGCACCGTCGCCTCGAGCCCGAAGCGCCGCAGGATCGGCTGCGCGCAGTGATGCCCCGAGCGCACCGCGATGCCCTCTTCGTTCAGCGCCTGCCCGACTTCCTCGGTCTCATAGCCCTTCAGCACGAACGACAGCACGCTCGCCTTGTCGCGCGCGGTGCCGACGAGCCGCACGCCCGGCACCGGCGCGAGCACGCTCGTCGCATACGCGAGCAGGTCGTGCTCGTAACGCGCGATGTTCTCGATGCCGACGCGGTTCACATAGTCGAGCGCCGCGCCGAGCCCCACCGCGTCCGCGATGTTGCCGGTGCCGGCCTCGAAGCGGTTCGGCGGCGGCTGGAACACCGTGCGCTCGAACGTCACGTCCGCGATCATGTTGCCGCCGCCCTGCCAGGGCGGCATGTCGTCGAGGATCGCGCGCTTGCCGTACACGACGCCGATGCCGGTCGGCCCGTAGATCTTGTGCCCGGAGAACACGAAGAAATCCGCATCGAGCGCCTGCACGTCGACGCGCATGTGCGAGATCGACTGCGCACCGTCCACCAGCGCCTTCGCGCCCGCGCGATGCGCGAGTTCGACGATCTCCTTCACCGGCACGACCGTGCCGAGCGCGTTCGACACCTGCGTGACTGACACGATCCTGGTGCGGTCGTTGAGCAGCTTCCGGTATTCGTCGAGCAGCACCTGCCCCGAATCGTCGACCGGAATCACGCGCAGCTTCGCGCCCTTGAGCGCCGCGAGTTGCTGCCACGGCACGATGTTCGCGTGATGCTCGAGGTTCGACACGATGATCTCGTCGCCTTCGCCGACGTTCTGCACGCCCCACGACTTCGCGATCAGGTTGATCGCCTCGGTGGTGCCGCGCACGAACACGATCTCGTCCGGCGACGACGCTCCGATGAAGCGCTGCACCGTTTCCCGCGCATGCTCGTACGCATCCGTCGCACGGCCGGCCAATGCATGTGCCGCCCGGTGAATGTTCGAGTTCTCGTGCGCATAGAAATACGCGAGTCGGTCGATCACGGCCTGCGGCTTGTGCGTCGTCGCCGCGTTGTCGAACCAGACGAGCTGCTTGCCGTTCACGCGCTCCTGCAGGATCGGGAAGTCGCGGCGGATCGCGTTCACGTCGAACGGCGGGTGTGCGCCGCGATACAACTGACCTTGCGGCTCGGCCGCGCGCGTATCGTCGATGAAGTAACGCGGCACCTCGCCGCCCGATGCGCGCGACACCGGCACGTCGCGCTGCACGGCGAGCAGTTCGCGCAGCGCATCGTCCCCCGGCAGCCCGAACGCTTCCGGCGACGCGAGGCCGTTCGACGGCACGACGATGTCCTGCGGCGTCGCCTGCCAGCCCTGCCGCGAGCCGTCAGTGAAGTAAAACGGCGACGCGGCCGGCGCGGCCTGCACCGCGCCCTCCGACACCGCCGCCTGCGCCTGCGGCACGCCGAGCGCCGCGCCGCCGACGCGCGGCTCGAACGCGCGCGCGATCGACACCGCGTTGTCGGGCAGCCCGTTCTGCGCGGCCGCCTGCGGCGCGAGCGCGGGCACGCGATTGCCGAGCGACAGCACGTGCGTCGGCGCGGACGGCGCGAGGTTCGTGCCGGGCGCCTTGCCTTGCGGCAGCGCGAGGCCCGGCACGCCGGTGCCCGTGCCGCCCGGCCCCGCGAGCGGCGAGCCGCCCGGCGCCGGATTGCTCACCGACGCGAGGATCGGCGCGGCAGCCGGCAGCGCCGACGGCACGCCGCCGACCGCCCCGCTGCCCGCCGACAGCCCGGGCGCGGTGGCCTGCCCGGGCGGCGTCGCGAAGAACTCGGACGCGAGCCGCGCGAGCGCCGCCGGATCGGGCAGGCCGGCCGGCAGCGGCGCGTGCGGCAACGCGAGCGCGTCGCTGCCGGCCGAGCCGGGATTAACGGTAGGTGTCGGGATAGTCATGGTACTTGGCGATTTCGACGTCATCGAGGACAGCCAGCGCATCCGGCGAATGGACCGCGAGCGAGCAGTACAGCGAGATCAGGTACGACGCGATCGCCTGGTTGTTGATCCCCATGAAGCGCACCGACAGGCCCGGCCCCTGCTCGCCCGCGACGCCCGGCTGATAGAGGCCGACCACGCCCTGGCGCTTGTCGCCGACACGCAGCAGCAGGATCTTGGTCTTGCCGTCCGCGACCGGCACCTTGTCCGACGGGATCAGCGGAATGCCGCGCCACGTGAGGAACTGCGAGCCGAACAGGCTGACCGTCGGCGGCGGCACGCCGCGCCGCGTGCATTCGCGGCCGAACGCGGCAATCGCGAGCGGGTGCGTGAGGAAGAACGCCGGTTCCTTCCATACCTTGGTCAGCAGTTCGTCGAGGTCGTCCGGCGTCGGCGCGCCCGTCAGCGGGAAAATACGCTGTTCGTCGGTCACGTTCGCGAGCAGCCCGTAGTCCGGGTTGTTGATCAGCTGGCTTTCCTGCAGTTCCTTGATCGTCTCGATCGTCAGGCGCAGCTGTTCCTTGATCTGGTCATGAGGACTACTATAGAGATCGGAGATCCGCGTATGCACGTCGAGCACCGTGCTCACCGCGTTCAGGAAATACTCGCGCGGCTGCTCCTCGTACGGCACGAAGGTCTGCGGCAGCACGCTTTCGTCCTCGAGCTGCGTGCACGCGGCGCGCACGGCTTCCGGGTTCTTCACCTGGTTCAGGCGGTAGATGCCGGCCTCGACCGGCACCCACTGCAGCAGATGGGTCAGCCAGCGCGGCGTAATCGTGGAAAGCTGCGGGACGGTCTTGGTAGCGTTCGCTAGTTGGCGGGCGGCGTGATCGCTCAGCGCGGCCGTGCCGCTTGCAACGGTCGACATGTGTGGCTCCGGGTTCTTAAGATGAAAAACGGGATTGCTTATGACGCTGGGTGATTATCGGAAGCACGCACCTGCCGGCTCAACATGCTATAGCCGTCACGCGGCACCACCGAATGGGAAAGGAAGCGGAATGCGTCAGGCGACGGACACGCCGGGCAACAGCGTCGAGATCGACACGTCGAACGCGCGCGCGATCTTGTCGGCGGTGACGATCGAGGCAATCGCCTCGCCGCGCTCGATCTCGCCGACGTACGAACGGTTCAGCCCCGCGTGTTCGGCGAGCTGCTCCTGCGACCACGTGCGCGCCTCGCGCAGCTTGCGCACGTTGGCGCCGAAGTGCTGGATCAGGTCGCTCATGTCGTCACCTGTGCGTCGGGCACCGGCTCGGCCGGCTCGCTCCGCGCGCGCGGCGCGGCATTCGCCTCGCTGCGCAGCACGGCCTGCGTGATGTTCGCGCCCGCCGGCACGTCCTGCGTGAGCCACACGTTGCCGCCGATCACCGCGCCGCGGCCGATCGTCACGCGCCCGAGGATCGTTGCGCCCGCATAGATCACCACGTCGTCCTCGACGATCGGGTGACGCGCGAGCCCCTTCTCCAGATGACCGGCCGCATCGCGCGGGAAGCGCTTCGCGCCGAGCGTGACCGCCTGGTACACGCGCACGCGCTCGCCGATGATCGCGGTCTCGCCGATCACGACACCCGTGCCGTGGTCGATGAAGAAGCCGCCGCCGATCCGCGCGCCCGGGTGAATGTCGATGCCGGTTTCCGCATGCGCCTGCTCGGCGATGATCCGCGCGAGCAGCGGCAGCCCGAGCCGGTACAGCTCGTGCGCGAGCCGGTGGTGGATCATCGCGAGAATGCCGGGATAGCACAGCAGCACTTCGTCGACGCTGCCCGCCGCCGGATCGCCGTGGAACGCGGCCAGCACGTCGCTGTCGAGCAGCCGGCGGATGTCGGGCAGGCGTGCCGCGAAGGCCTGCACGGCGGTGGCGGCCGCTTCGTCGATCTGCGCGTCGGCGTTGCGTTGCCGCGCCGCGTAGCGCAGCTCGAGCGTCACCTGCGCAAGCAGCGCGTTCAGCGCCGCGTCGAGCGCGTGGGCCACATAGAAGTTCTCGCTCTCCTGCCGCAGGTCGGGCGGCCCGAGCCGCATCGGGAACAGCACGCCCTTGAGCGCGCCGATGATCTGTGCGAGCGCCTCGCGCGCCGGCAGGTCGCGCCCGCCCGGTTCGAGCGAGCGCCGCTGCTTCTCGCGCCACGCGCGGCGCACGGTCTGGAGCGACTGAACGATGTCGTCGATATCGAATGCGGCCATGCTGACTTCTCCCCGTAACGGCCGTGACTCAGTCCTGCGCCCACGGCAGGCCGCGATGGCGCCAGCCGTTGCTGCCGCCGCGATGCTGCTGTTCGTCGAGGTCGCCCTCGAACCCTTCGAGCACGTTGAATACCTGCGTGAAGCCGCCTTTGGCCGCGGCCTCGGCTGCCTGCGCGGAGCGGTTGCCGCTGCGGCAGAGCAACAGCACGACCGCGTCCTTGCCGGTCTTCGCTTCCAGTTCGCGCACGAAGCGCGGGTTGCGCGTCAGGCTCGTGCCGGTCGCCCACGGCACGTGCAGCGACTCCGGCACGTGGCCGACGAATTTCCGTTCTTCCGCGGTGCGCACGTCGACCAGCAACGCGTCGCCGGCGGAAAAGAGCGCCCACGCGGCTTCCGGCGCCACGCCGCCCGCGTACGGCGTGCCCGCCGCTGCGGCCGCCGCGCGGGCGTCTTCGAGCGCCTGCTGGGCGGCGGTTCGTTCTTCCAATGCAAACGTCATCACGCTTCCTTGTTCTCGCAGATTCGTATGATCAAACATGCCGGGAATGCGGCCGGTGCAGCTTGCGTGCTGTCTATAGCCGTCAGCCCCACTATGCGAGCGCGCTCGGGGAAGCAGAACCAATAAAAATTCATTTCCTAATCAGCAGCGCGTGAAATGCAATAGCAGACGCGCGCAATTGGGGCGGATTCGTGCGGAGGACGGGGAGCATGGCCGTTCGATGTCGCGCATCGAAGGCTTTTTGAAAGGATCGGCGGCGGCGAAGCCGGGAACGATGCCGCATGCGACGCGCGCCGCACGTCGTGATGGAATCCTGAATGGAATCGTGCGCCGGGTCGAACGGCGCACGCTTCGATGAATCGGCGAACGGCAGGCGGCCGGCGCGGTGCATCGCCGACGCACCACGCCCGTCACCGCATCAGCGGCCCGGATCGTCGCCGCGGGCAATCGCGCGATCCACCTCGTCGGCCTGCCGGCGCACGTCGTCGGGGCGATGCTCGACCACCGCGTTGATCGCCGCCTTCACTCACTGCGCATCCTGCTTCGCACGTTCCGCGGCCGCGATGATCGCGTCGGCCACGGCTTTCGGCTGGCTCAGCATCGCGACGTGGCTGCCGTTCACACGCGTGACCGTCGCGCCGATCCGCTTCGCCATCGCCTCCTGCAGCTTCGGATCGATCATCCGGTCCTGCGTCGCGACGACGAACGACGACGGCTTCGCATGCCACGCGGCCTGCGCGACCTTCTCCGAAATGCAGCCACCGTACCACGGCCCCTGCGTCGCCGCGACGACGCGCTGCTGCGCGGGCGGCAGGTCCGGCGCGAAATCCTGTGCGATCGCCTTGTCCGACAGCGTCGCGAAACCGCCCGCATCGTTGCGCAACTCGCCGGCCCACGACGGTGCCGGCAGCCCCTGCGTGACGTCGGCGATCGACTGGCCGTTGTCCGGCGCGAACGCGGCGACGTAGACGAGCGACTTCACCTTGTCGTCGTTGCCCGCATCGCTGATCACGACACCGGCCCACGAATGGCCGACCAGCACGACGGGCCCCTTCTGCTCGTCGATCGCGCGCTTCGTCGCGGCGGCGTCGGCGGCGAGCGAGCTCAGCGGGTTCTGCACCGATACGACATGCAGGCCGCGCGCTTCGAGCAGCGGAATCACGCGGTTCCAGCTCGATCCGTCGGCGAACGCGCCGTGCACCAGCACGACGTTCGTGCCCTTCAGGTCTTCCTTGGGTGCCGCCTGCGCCGAGACCGCACCGAACAGCCCGCCGAGCACCGCCGCGGACACCAGAACCCGTTTCGTCAAACCGACCATCGTCATGCTCCTTTTCATCGTGTTGTGCATCTGAAGTGTTTCCGATGCGGCCGCGCCGCTCGTCTCACGGGCGCGGCCGCGGATCACGAGTGCGCGTACAGATCGTCAGCGTCCGTGCGCGCGTTCCGTGCGGCGCGCTGGTCGGCCGCGGCGTAGCGGGAGGCCGGCGCCGACGCGGCAGCCACGTTGTCGTCCTGCGACTTCGACGGGCCATTCTGGTCGGAGCGCGCGACCTGCTGCGCTGCGATGACGTTCTGTGCGGCGGCGATATCGTCCGGGTAACGCGCGTCGCTGCCGGCCGGGTTGTAGCCGGCCTGCTCGAGCCGGACGAGGTCGGCGCGCACATCGGCGCGCGTGAGGCCGTGGCCGGCATCGGCGAACGACAAGACGGGGATCGAAGCGAGTACGGCAACTGCGAGGATTCGAGCGGCTTTCATGAGATTTCTCCTGGAAGGAAGGTGGGGTATCGATCACTCGGCATCCGGTGCGAACGCTTGGCACCGAACGTTTTCTGCATGTCGACAGTAGAACCCGCTCACGTATCCGGGATGTTTCCAAAACTCGCCTTCAGTGCAATCCGATGTTTCCGGAGCCTCGATAGATACAGTGCGATACAAATTCGCCAGCATCGCCACGTACATACGGACGATAGCGATTCGAGCGCTTCCAAGTACGGACGCGATGTCATGCGCAGCTGTGTCATGAGGCCGATTCGCCGGATGGTCGCCTGTCGGACGACAGCGAATTGCAAGGCCACGCTCTACGTCAGCAGCGAAGCCATGCGACCGATTCGGGCCTGAAACACATTCTGACAATCCGTGTCCGTTATCACGGGCTCCGCGCGGAGTTTTCGGGCGGCCGCGTCTTTCATGCGCGCCGATTCAGTATGCTCGCCGCCTGATCACGTTTCCCTCTTGCTTCGGACACTTATCTTTTCAGTCCGTGTCGGTCCGATGGCGGTGGAACGCATCCCGCATGTTGAGGAGTCTGGATGACCGATTCAATTTTCGATCCTCGATCGGAAGCAAACACGCGCAATGACGAACCCGTCGCGCACGCGGCTGCACCTGACGCGCCCGCATCTCGGCCGGCACCGCCGCCGATCGTCGTCGGCCGCGTCGAAGGCGTGACGATGTTTGCGAAGAACACGCCGCTCATCTGTCTCAAGCAGATGCCCTTGCCCGGTATCGTGATCTTCGTTCATGGGGTGAACTCGGAGGGCGAATGGTTCGAGGCGTCGGAGGAAGGGCTGTGCAAAGGCCTGAACCGCAGGCTCGGGCGTCTGGACGATCAGATGATGTATCACGGTATCGATGCGGGGCAATTGACGCCCGCGAAGTACACGGAGAGTGTGACGCCGGATGGGTTTCTGAACCCTGATTTGCTGGCAGACAATTACATCAAGCCCGAGCCGTCGTTCTCGCCCGTCATTCATTTCCGCTGGGGCTATCGCGCGACTGCTGCGGAATTGAAGGAGTACGGCGACAAGATCTTCCTGAACGAGAAGGACTATTGGGGCGGCGGCCCGTTCACGAACGGCTGTGCCAGTCTGCCCGATCTTTGGCACGGCGGTCTGGATGATCGAACGATGGGCTGGATGACCGTGCAAGGCATCAATCCGACCAACCGGCCGCTGTATCGCGCGCCGCCTCGAGCGTATGGCGTACTCGCCGCGTTGCGCCTTGCCAGGCTGATCGAGTCGATTCGCCGAATGCAGGCCGATGTCCCGATTACCGTCGTATGCCACAGCCAAGGAAATATCGTGGGCCTCACGGCGGCGTTCTTCGGCGACGCATTCCCCGATGTCGAAGATCCGTGGGGGCGCACGGGCCACTGCGTGGCGGACGCCTACGTGCTGGCGAACGCACCGTACAGTCTCGCCAATGCTGACGGCCCGAACAAGTCCGACACATTCATGGATACCTGGTCGCAACGCGCGACGAAAGACGGCAGCGGCCGGCGTGGACGACAAACCTACGCCGCGCGCACGAAGACATTCGGCACATTCCTGTCGATCATCGGCGCTCGAAAAGCTTACGAACAGCCTGCCGACAAAATCGACGAGGACATGGAAAACGAGCGGGTATCGCCGACGAGCAAGCGGTCTTATGCGGCACAAGAGGATCGCGCGAGGCACGGGCTGAATGAATCGACGTATGGCCGCGTCACCGCATATTGCTGTCCTCACGATCAGGTGATTTCGGCGGTGACGGTGCAAGGGATCGGCTGGCGCGGCATCAGCAAGCACGAACTCGACGATAT